>JAZQJQ010000124.1:0-27938 GCA_045541735.1 Eubacteriales bacterium | reverse complement strand
CCGCTTGGCCTCCGACTTTCTGGGAGGAATACTGTGGTAGGCTCTGCATCTTTAAGCTCTGTAAGGGTTTTTGCTTTTTTTACACAGGTGCGCTTATAACCCGTATAGGTAAGGTAGTAATAACCGTTATGATAAAACAGCCACGGATCAGCCACCTTGCAAAGGCGGTTCGTTAAGGTTTCAAACTTTTTTTCTCTAATTTCCATAGTTGCCTCCTCATGATTTACTACCGTTATATTAACATAATGGCAAAAGAACGGCAATGTAAAAAATATAGATTTTTGTACACAAAATAAAACCGACGGGTGCCGCAAAACGGCACCCGTCGGTCTTAACGGTTAGGCCTTTGCAATAAAGGAGGAACAGTCGGTGCACTGACTCATTGTGGGGTTAGCCTCGTGAGTAGTAACCTTGATCTTGTCAAGCGTGCAGTAATTATCGCAAGAGGAATGATACTGGCACTGGTTAACGGTGCACTCGATGTGCTTGTTGTAAGCACAGCTCTGGTTATCGTTCATAGTGATCTCCTGAAGGTAAAATATTAACGGTTCTCCGTCCCTCTTATTTTTACCTTGAAGAAGCCTTTTATGCATTAAATATGTTTTTTTAGCAATTCCGTTATGTACATCAGCTTAGCTCCCTCGGATATTGCACCGAGAGGATCGTCGCAGGCAGTGCATCTGTCTTCAATCCCCGCGGCATTTACTGCATAACGGCAAAGTTCTCCGCAGGTAAGCGTTCCGTTTGCTTCAGAAAGCGGGAAAAGAACTATGCGTCGATCGGGGTAAAATGCGGCAAGCGCAGAAAGAAACGCGAACACGCTCTCCTTATCCGGCGTGCCCATCATTTGCAATCTTTCGCCAAGCGATACACCGTCCGCGCGGAGGGCGTTTGGTTTTATTGCTTTGGACGAATACTTAATTTTAGGATCACCCGGAACGGAAAAACTGAGAGTTTTTCCTATGACTGCGGCAACCGAAGGATCCGCTGTATTTTTTTCAAGATACGCGGCAGCGGCTGCGGCAGGAGCGAAAACGGTATATTTCCCGCTTTTGCAAAGCTTTTGCGCCAGCCGCTTTAACTCCGCTCTGCTTCCGTCTGTGGATATGAGCGTGCCGTCCTCATAACGCGCATCGGTTATCATACACATCGCGGAGGGGGGAAGATGGTCGATGCGATCAAGCATATCGTTCATGCGGTCACAGAACTGCAAGAGCTTATCTTCAAATACTATATCGTCGGCTGATGAATGGATGAGCGAAATGTCCGAGCCTCCAAGCGGTCCTTTGGCGGTAAAAGTATACATTTTGTCAGCACAGTTGAGAATACAAGGGTGACAGTGTTCAGAAAGCGAGCATATAGCCGCCTTTCTTCCGCTTTCGCTCTTGTCTTCTTTTTTTTCTTTTATGAGCTCGCATTCTTCAAGGAGAGTGCAAAGCTTACCGACAGTCATAAGACTAAGACCGGTCTCATCGGATATTTGCTTGCGCGAGATGATGCCTGCTTTTTCAATGGCTTCAAGTACTGATATGCAGTTTGTCAGCCTTTGGATTCTTTGAGAGTCCATATTGCACTCCGTTTTTAAAGTGTGTTTATTTATCTGCATTATACATCGTGCAGTGCTAATTGTCAATAATTGAACTTGTATTTATTGGCATTTCAGATATTGTATTTTGGTATTAAAAATTGGCTATACTTCTTGTAAATAAGATATACAGAGGCGGGATATGCATTACGGAAAGGTGGAGATATGCGGGGTGAATACCTCGCAACTCAAAAATCTTACTGACAATGAGAAAAAGGAACTGCTTAACAGAACCAAAGAAGGAGACGAGGAAGCAAGGCAGGAGCTCATCAGCGGCAACCTGCGTCTTGTGCTGAGCGTTATCCAGCGATTTGCAAACAGACGGGAGAATATGGACGACCTTTTTCAGGTAGGGTGCATCGGTCTTATAAAGGCAATAGATAATTTCAATACAGAGCTTGACGTAAAGTTTTCCACTTACGCGGTGCCGATGATAATCGGAGAGGTAAGAAGGTATCTCAGAGATAATAATTCCATTAGGGTAAGCAGGTCGCTTCGCGATCTTGCGTACCGTGCGCTTCAGGCAAGGGAAGCACTTTCCGACAAGCTGAAGCGTGATCCGACAGTCGAAGAGATAGCGAAAGAGATAAACGAAGAGAAAAAGGACGTAGCCTGTGCGCTTGAGGCTATAGTTGAACCTGTTTCGATATACGAATCCGTATACAATGACGGGGGAGATTCGATCTACGTTATAGACCAGCTGAGCGATAATACGTCGGGAGACGATACGTGGCTCGAGGAGATAGCGCTGAAAGAGGCGATGAAAAAGCTGACGGAGCGTGAAAAACGGATAATAGATATGCGCTTTTACGGGGGTAAAACCCAGATGGAGATAGCTGAAGAGATCGGTATCTCTCAGGCGCAGGTATCTCGTCTTGAAAAGGGGGCATTGGCGCGCATCAGGAAACAGATGTGAAATTATACAAAAAACAAGGGCGCACATGTGCGCCCTTGTTTTTTGTATAATTATCTGTTATTAATATGCGAAATAACCTAAGCGGTAGAGAAGCTCTGCGATAAGAACTGCACCGCCGGCAGCGCCGCGGAGAGTATTGTGGGAGAGACCTACAAACTTCCAATCGAAGATAGCGTCGGGACGGAGACGTCCGACGGTAACGCCCATTCCGCCGTAGATGTCGCGGTCGAGCTTGGCCTGGGGTCTGTTGTCCTCTTCAAAGTAAGTAACGAACTTTTCGGGAGCGCTGGGCAGACCGAGCTGCTGAGGCTTGCCCTCAAAGGTGTTCCAAGCTTCAAGGATCTCTTCCCTGGTGGGATTATTTTCGAATTTAACGAATACAGCCGCGGTGTGTCCGTCGGTAACGGGAACACGGATGCACTGAGTTGTGATAAGAGGAGTGCTTGCCTTTATTACAGCACCGTTTTCGACGGTACCCCAGATCTTGAGGGGCTCCTGCTCGCTCTTTTCCTCCTCGCCGCCGATGAAAGGAATTACGTTGTCTATCATCTCGGGCCATTCATTAAAGGTCTTGCCTGCGCCGGAGATCGCCTGATAGGTGGTTGCAAGTACCTGGGTGGGTTTATACTTTAAAAGGGGAGTCAGAGCGGGAACGTAGCTCTGGATAGAGCAGTTGGGCTTAACGGCAATAAAACCGCGCTTGGTACCGAGGCGCTTTTTCTGCGCTTCGATTACTTCGAGATGCGAGTCGTTTATTTCCGGAATTACCATAGGTACGTCAGCCTCGCCTCTGTTTGCAGAGTTGTTGGAGACAACGGGGATCTCTGCCTTTGCGTATGCTATCTCGAGAGCTTTGGTATCTGCCTTGGGCATATTGACAGCGCAGAACACCATATCTACAAGGCCCTTTATCTCATCTATCTTGGAAGAATCGATAACTGTCATATTCTTTGCTTTTTCGGGGATGGGAGTCGTCATCTTCCATCTGCCGTTGAGAGCTTCCTCGTAAGTCTTACCTGCGCTTGAGGGGGATGCGATAAGAGCTGTTACTTCAAAATACGGATGATCGTTAAGAAGCGTAAGAAAACGCTGACCGACCATACCCGTGGCACCGACGATGCCTACCTTTAACTTTTCCATAGTACCTCCGATAAATCGTGTGCAAAAATTATTAAAGTTTTATAATTGATAATTATATCACCCTGCTATCGGTGTGTCAATGCTATTTTTTATTATTTTTCTCTTGCACAACAACACATTAAGTGGTAAAATATTATGAATAATATTTAGCAGGGATTTATGATGAACAGAGACGAACTTGCAAGGGAGTATCTGTCCCTTAAAAGAAAAATGTTTGATAAAGTCTATGCGGGACTGAACGCTAAACAGCGGGAGGCAGTTTTTACTACCGAGGGACCGCTTCTTGTGCTTGCCGGCGCGGGAAGCGGAAAGACCACCGTGCTTGTACGCCGCATTGCCTTTATCGTTAAATACGGAAACGCTTATTTTTCAAACAGAGTTCCGGACGGTATCAGTGAGGAACTGATCGAGGATTACCGCGCCGCGATTGCCGAGCTCACTCCGGAGGAGCTTGAACAGTTCCTTCCCGATTTTGCGGAAAATCCTGCTCCCGTTTGGTCAGTGCTTGCTATTACGTTTACAAATAAAGCGGCAAACGAAATGAAAAGCCGCCTAGCCGCGCTTCTTTACCCCGGGGAGTGTACCGAGGGGGAGAAAAGGGACGAGGTAACGGCGGGGACCTTTCACTCTGTATGCCTAAGAATGCTCCGCAGGGATGCGGACCTTATAGGTTATGCGCGTACATTTACGGTTTATGACACCGATGACTCAAAGCGTGTTATCTCGGCTATAATCAAAGAGTTGCGTATAAATGATAAGGTACTTGAACCCAAGGTATGCCAAACTATAATCAGCCGTGCAAAGGACAGACTTCTTAGTCCTTCGGATTTCGCAGCTGAGGCAAAAGGTGAAAAGGAGAAGGATGCCGCAAGGGTATACGAGGAGTATCAGCGCAGACTTCTTGCAAGCAACGCAATGGATTTTGACGATATCATAATGAACACGGTGCGCTTGCTTGAAGAAAACGGAGATGTCCTTGAAAGATACCGCAGAAGATTCAGGTACATATGCGTGGACGAGTATCAGGATACCAACGTTGCTCAGTTCCGCCTATGCTTTTTGTTATCTGCCGGATACCGCAATCTTATGGTCGTCGGAGACGATGACCAGAGTATATATGCTTTCCGCGGTGCTACGGTAGAGAATATTCTCGGCTTTGACCGCGCATTTCCAGATGCAAGGGTCATAAAGCTTGAACAGAATTACCGAAGCACATCTATGATACTTGATGCCGCAAACGGTGTTATATCACATAACAGCGCACGCCACGGAAAGAGCCTTTGGACGGACGGTGACGAAGGTGAGAAGATACAGTGTTGTAAGCTGAGCGATCAGAATGCGGAGGCGCGTTTTATCTGTTCCGCTGTTGAAAAAGCGGTTGCAGACGGGGCAAGATATTCCGATCACGCGATTCTTTACAGAGTAAACGCTCAGGCAAACAGCATCGAGTCTGTGTTCGCAAAAAGCGGACTGCCTTTTCGCGTGCTGGGCGGTACACGGTTCTATGACCGCAAGGAAATAAGAGATATCATCGCGTATCTTTGCCTTATCTGCAATCACGGCGATGATCTGCGCCTGAAGAGAATTGTAAACGAGCCTAAGAGAAAAATAGGCGATGCGGCTATCGAGGCTGCGGCACAGATCGCCTCTGAGAACGAAATATCGCTTTTCGAAGCAATGAAGCGTTCTGCTGAGTTTGTTTATCTGAAAAACTACACGGCAAAGTTCGTTGCATTTACCGATATGATAGATGAGCTTACCGAGCTTGCGGAGACAGCATCCGTTTCCGAGCTTATTGAAAGAACCGTTGTCCGCACGGGCTATAAACAGATGCTCGTTGACGGCGGCGAAGCTGAAAAGGACCGAATTGATAACCTTGAAGAGCTTGTTTCCGCGGGCGTTGAGTACGAAAAACGCACGGAAGGGCCTACGCTTTTCGGCTTCCTTGAAGAGGTTGCTCTGGTTTCCGATATTGATAAATATGACGAAACAGCCGATGCGGTCGTTCTTATGACTATCCACAGCGCAAAGGGTCTTGAATTTGAGCATGTGTTCCTGCCGGGTATGGAAGACGGACTTTTTCCCGGTATGCGTTCTATAATGGAACCGGCGGAGCTTGACGAGGAGCGCAGGCTTGCATACGTTGCAATAACGCGAGCCCGTAAAAAGCTGACCGTTACTTATACGAACGAGCGTCTTCTCTACGGCAGAACGGGACATAATCCCCGAAGCAGATTCGTTGATGAGATACCCTCCTCTTGCATACAGATGGAGGATAAGATGCCGAAAAGAGAACAGCATTACGTTTTCGGCAATCAGCCGGCATCCGGGCACACCTACGGTGTGCGCACGGGTTATTCCGTGTCCGCTTACGGAAACGGAGCAAAGCAGATACCCAAGGTCAAGGCATTTAACGTCGGCGACAGAGTGTCCCACCTCACATTCGGTACGGGCACTGTTTCTGCAGTTACGCCTATGGGCGGAGACGTGCTTTACGACGTTGAGTTCGATGCGGCCGGACACAAGCGCCTGATGGGAAGCTATGCAAAGCTCACTGCTATGAACTGACGGTTGCAATATTTTGGAAAGTGTGGTACGATAGATATGTTAAAGAAATTTCTTGAATGCGGAAAGATACAGAATACCCACGGTGTTAAGGGAATGATGCGTATCGGGCACCTTTGCGACAGCGCAGAAGTGTTCTGCTCTCTTAAAGAGGTTTTTACCGAAGAGAACGGTACTTTCGTTTCCCATAAGGTGCTCAGCGCTCACGAGCACGGCGCGGTCATCCTTCTCGCCCTTGACGGTATTGCTAGCGTTGAGGATGCGCAAAGGTTGAAGGGACGTATGCTTTATGCACGCCGAGAGGATCTTCCTCTTGAGGAGGGATCGCATTTTATTGCCGATCTTATAGGACTAAAAGTCTACGATGCGGTAAGCGGAAAGCTTTACGGAACTCTTACGGACGTTATGAACAGAGGCGCTTCCGATGTTTACGAGATAAAGACCGAAAAGGGCGAGGTGCTTATGCCCGCAGTCGACGAATTCGTTAAGGAGGTCGACCTCGAAAGAGGCATCTTCATTACACCTATCGAAGGGATGTTCTCCGATGAGATTTGACATACTTACGTTGTTCCCTCAGCTTTGCGACACCGTGCTTTCCGAAAGCATTATCGGCAGGGCGCGCAAGAGCGGTGCTATTGAGGTAATGCTGCACAATATCAGAGACTACGCAAACAACAAGCATAACCGTGTGGATGATACACCGTACGGCGGCGGTATGGGGATGCTTATGGCTGCACCTCCCGTTGTTGCGTGTCACGAGGCGGCAACCGCCGATAAGTCGGAAGGGGAGAAGGTGTATACCGTTTATATGTCCCCTAAGGGTACCGTTTTTGACCAGAGCGTTGCGAAAAGGCTCAGTGGATACGATAGGCTGGTCGTGCTTTGCGGACATTACGAGGGTATAGACCAGAGAGCGATCGATCTCATTGTGGATGAGGAGATATCCATCGGCGATTATGTCGTTACGGGCGGTGAGATACCCGCTTGCATAGTAGTCGATGCCGTTGCTCGTCTTCTTCCCGGAGTGCTTTCGGATGACGAGTGCTTTGAAATAGAATCGTTTTCCGACGGAAGGCTTGAATATCCTCAGTACACCCGTCCCTACGATTTTCGGGGAGATAAGGTGCCGGACGTTCTTCTTTCCGGAAATCACGGAGAGATAGCAAAGTGGCGCCGCGAGCAATCAGATAAGATAACCGCAGAGCGCCGCCCCGATATTATGCACGGCAGATAAACGTGCTTGTTCAGATTGGAAAGGAGGAAACTCCGTGAAAAGAAATAAAAACAAAGAAAAAAAAGGACTGTTTGACGGAAGCGTTATTTTTACCGCGCTTGCGCGTTTTGCGGATTGGATAAGCGGAAAGTTTGCGGCAAGCTTATTCGGCAGTTTTCTTTCATCTTACGACAGGACGGAAAGACTTTGTTCCGAAAGCGCTGTTGTTAAGGGAATAAAAAGACTGTTCGGCTTTGACGGTAAGGGTGCAAAAGCTAAACGCAAGATAGCGTCCGTGATAGAAAACAGCTTCATTACAAGGGTTGGAAAACGTGTTATTGCGGTTATCGCAAACACCTATATGTCCGTTATCGGTATGTTTTTTCTCTCCTTCGGCATATATACCTTGTTTGCAGGACTTATAAAGGCTGTCGCGCTTAGGCAAGAGGATACTTCATTTTTGTATTTTATTATACCATTTGTGTGCATACCTTTGTCTGTGCCTATGTTCCTTTCGGGAAAAAGGAAGCTTGTCTCTCTGGTGAGTGAAAGCAAACTGCTGTCGCCGATTCTGTTTTCCGTGCTCGGATTGCGCAGGGAACTGTTTGCCGAAAAAAATTCTGCAGGCGGAAGACGTAACATTGCGTTTATAATCGGAACCGTGCTTGGTGTTTCTACGTATTTTTTGCCTCCCGTTATAGTGCTTGCGGCTCCGTTTGCTGTGATAGCCGCTTATACGGTCATACTATCCCCCGAGGCCGGAATGGTTATTACTTTGTTTTCAATACCGCTGATGATACTGACTGGCCACCCCTCGCTTTTTCTTGCATTTCTTCTTATTTTCCTTACATTCTGCTACGTAATGAAGGCTGTAAGGGGAAAAAGATACGTGAGATTTGAAGCGGTAGATCTGTTTATGATGCTGTTTATTCTTTTGTTTGCATCAGGTGCACTCGGCGGCTTTGGCGGAATGGACGTTTCGCTTCCTCTGTATATCTGCCTCTCAGCAGGGTATTTCCTTTGCGCGAATATGTTTTCCTCGCGAATTTGGCTGAAGCGCGGAGTCATTGCGTTGATGGCGGGAAATATGCTTTCCGCGCTGTTTGCCATTTATCAGTATATAAGCGGTAACGTTGATACCGTCTGGCTTGATACGCAGAATTTTACCAATATTGCGGGACGCGCCGTTTCGTTTTTTGAAAACCCGAATATGCTCGGCGAGTACGCGATGATGCTTTTGCCGCTTGCGGTCGCTTTGGTCCTTTCGGCTAAAAAAAGCAGAGAACGCAGTGCTTGGATGTGTGTGGCGGCGGCTACGGGACTTTGCCTTATATTTACTTGGGCCCGCGGAGCTTGGCTCGGCGCACTTGCCGCGTTCTTCATTTTTGCAGTGCTATACAGCAAAAAAACCATCCCGTTTATGCTTCTCTGTCTTGTTTTCGTTCCTTTCCTGCCGGTCGTGCTTCCCGAAAGCATAGTTTCCCGTATGGCGAGTATCGGCGATATGACAGATTCATCTACATCGTACAGATTCTTCATTTACAAATCAGCTTTCGATATGATAGCAGATTTCTTTTTGACGGGAATCGGTGCCGGAAGCAAGAATTTTTCTTCCGTATACGTTTCATATGCGTATTCCGGTATCGAAAGCGCGCCGCATGCGCACAATCTGTTCTTCCAGCTCATAATAGAGCTTGGAGTACTCGGACTTATAGTTTTTGTTGCGGCGATGGCTGTGTATATTCAAAGTACCGTTACCGCTATCAATAAGGAAAAAGACACTTATCTGCGAGGCCTGCAGCTTGCGTGCGCCTGCGGAGTGTTTGCAAGTCTCGTTCAGGGAATGACAGATTACGTTTGGTATAATTACCGTGTATACTTTGTATTCTTTGCTTTGATAGGTATCGGTGTTGCTGCAAGAAGATGCGGTGAATACGCAAGGGAGAGGGAATGTATCCCGAGAGCGGATTCGCCGCTGGGTGCTGATATAACGTTTGTACCCGTAAAGTCTGCGGAGATCTCAGATAATATTGACAATACTCCCGATAACTCGGAGGAGGCTGTAAGATTATGAAAAAAGAAAGAACCCCCAAAAAGAGCGGACGCAAAGGCTTAAACGTAGCCGATATAATAGTTATAGTTCTCGTACTTGCTTGTGTGGCGCTGGCGCTTTGGATATTCGGCGGATCCGGCATCTTCGGATCGAACGAAGAAGTTACCATTGAATATGAGCTGTGGATAGTTGACATACGCAACGATATAGCTTCGCACATAAAACCCGGAGCTGAGGTTACCGAGGCATCCCGTCTGTATCATATTGGCAGGATAGGCGACAGTATCAAGACTGAGCCGTATATGTATGAAGTGTATCTCGACGAGCTGTATGACGAAAACGGAAACCCCATTGAAGGGATTACCGACGGAGAATTGGTGGAGGTCGAAAAACCCGGTTATGTCAGCGTTGTTCTTCCCATTACCGCCGTGGCTACTGTGGAGGATGACGGTTATTATGTAAACGGTCATAAGATATATGTAGGCAGACTGGTCTACATCCGTACTCCCGATTTTGCCGGTGCGGGCCACGTAATTTCGATAAACGTAACCGAGGGAGGTGCTTCCAAGTGACGTCAGATAAGAAAAAAACAAAAAAACTTGCTTTTAATCTGCTTGACTGGCTTATAATAGCGTCCGTTTTGCTTGCGGGGGTCGGTATTTGGTTTAGATTCGGGCTTGCAGAGCAATGGGAGAACAAAAATAATACTGTGACGGCTTGTATTTCTTTTTCCATTTCTAATATCAAAGAAACAAGCTTCACCGGCGGATATTTTGCTGAGGGTAATGCCGTATACAATGCCGATGCGGACAATAACTTAATAGGATATTTCGCAGGTGAGGATAAATTCGGATACGTTCCCGCTGTATTTTACCAGTACACAAAAACCGGTCAGGGCGTTATCAAACAGTCGGTATCTGACCGCATCGACGTAGTAGGCGCTATCATGTCGGAAGGTCTTCTTACTGAAAACGGCTTCTTTTATGGCGGTACAACGTATATTGCGCCGGGGCAGACGGTCTTGATAAGCACCCGCGATATAACGGTCAGCGTTCTTATTACGGATGTTGAGATAGTTGAAAATGATGAAAATCAGCCGCTTTCATAACATAAAACTCGGTATTTAGAATAAAATGCAAAAAAACTATTGATTTTATCAAGCGGATTTGATATAATCATTTTAAGTTTATGGAAAATCGTCAAATTTATCTGATAGGAGCAAAATATGATCTCGCGCAGTGTGACAGTCAATAATAATTACGGTCTTCATGCAAGACCTGCCACCTTCTTTATTCAGAAGGCAAATTCATATAAAAGCTCTATTTGGGTCGACAAGGACGAGCGCCGTGTAAATGCAAAGAGCTTGCTCGGTGTTCTTTCGCTTGGAATCGAAAAGGGAATGGAGATCACTCTCATCGCCGACGGTGAGGATGAGTCCGCTGCTCTTGACGGACTTGCCGCGCTTATAGAGACCGGTTTCAACGAATAATTTTTTCAGTTTGCATTATGGGCGGGCATTGTGCGTCTCGTTTGAGGCGCTCGATGGTCGCTCATTTTCGTAGTATTAAGCTTTGCGGGGAGATGCTTGTATGGAACCAAACAATATAAGATCACAGCTTCTCGAAAAGGCTCTTGCTCTGCCTTCGGCTCCCGGTGTTTACATTATGCGCAATTCGGAGGGGGCGGTAATATACGTTGGAAAGTCAAGAAAACTGTGTGCAAGGGTATCGCAATATTTCCGCAACGGCGAAAAAAACCGCAAAACGGAGCGTATGGTCGCAAACGTGTGTTCGTTTGACACCATACTTGTAAACAACGAGGCTGAAGCGCTTACACTTGAGAATGAGCTGATAAAGCAGCATAAGCCGCGATTTAATATAAGACTAAAGGATTCAAAATCTTATCCGTATATTAAGATCACCGTAAACGAACAGTATCCCCGTGTTCTGTATACTAGGCAGAGAGAAGCGGATGGGGCACGGTATTTCGGTCCTTTTCCGGATCAAACTGCAGCACGGAACATTTTAAATACGCTGTATAAGATCGTCGGTGTTCCGGAATGCAAGTATATTTTTCCGCGCGATATCGGCATAAAACGCCCTTGCATTTACCGCGATATGAACCGTTGTATCGCGCCTTGTGCCGGCGACGTGCCTCCGCAGGTATACCGCACTGTCATCGACGAGGCTGTCTCTTTTCTTTCCGGCAACACTGCAAAGGTAAGGCGCTCTCTTGCGGAAAAAATGTCGGAAGCGGCTGATGAGGAAAGGTATGAGGCTGCGGCGAGGTACAGAGATGCAATAAATGCGCTTGATGCCATCAAGCAAAAGCAAAAGGTCGTAGGCTCGCCCGATGATGAATTCGATATAGTTGCCGCAGCGGCCGGAGAGCTTGCATCGGTAGCTACGGTCATATCCGTGCGCGGGGGTGCCATTGCGTCAAAAGAGGACTTTGTGTTCAGCGGCGAGGAGATATTCGATTGCGGAGAGCTTACTTCGTTCGTTCTTGACTATTATACTATGCGCGGATGTCCTGCACATATACTTGTGCATACAGAGGAGAATGCGGAGGACGTAAATGCCTGCGCAGAGCTTTTGACGGGAGTTTGCGGACATAAGGTAAATATAACAGTGCCAAAGCGCGGAACAAAACATGATCTGTGTATGATGGCGCAAAAAAATGCAGAGGATAAGCTGCGCGAGACCGTACGTACAGCAGAAGCCGACAATGCCGCCATTGTGCGTCTTGCCGTGCTTCTCGGTCTTGAGGTAATGCCCGACAGAATAGAAGCCTACGATATATCAAACTACGGTAATGAGCAGATATACGGCGCTATGGTATGTACGGTGAACGGAAAGTTTTCACGCTCTGATTACAGAGCTTTTAAGTGCGATGACGGGCAGGACGATTACGCGTGTATGAAAAGCGTTCTGTACCGCAGACTGTCTCACAACAAAGCCGAAGGCGACGGAGCAATGCCCGAGATGCCTGATCTTATTCTTATCGACGGCGGAGCCGCCCACGTAAATGCCGCAAAGACGGCAGCGTGCGAGGCGGGCGTTAGTTTGCCGATCATCGGTATGGTTAAGGATGAGCACCACAAAACACGGGCACTTACGGACGGAGAAGCTGAGATAGGAATAGCGCACGAGACCGCCGTGTACCGCCTTATTTACCGCATCCAGGAAGAGGTGCACCGATTTGCAATATCAAAATCCGGTGGTGGAAAACGAAAATCACTCAAGCGCTCTTCGCTTGAGGATATAAACGGAATAGGAAAAACAAAGGCAAAAAGGCTGCTTGAATATTTCGGCGGCCTGCAGGGAGTTAAAAAGGCAACTCTCGAAGAGCTTATTGCATCAAATATAGGAATAACTGCGGCATCCGCCGTCAGACTTCATTTTCATCCGGAGGATGAAGAACAGGAGAGATTATGAGAATAATTACCGGAAGTGCGAGAGGCACGAAGCTTATCTCCCTTGAGGGAGAATCCACAAGACCCACGTCCGAGCGTGCAAAGGAAGCGCTTTTTTCTATGATACAGTTTGAGATTGAGGGCAGAAGAGTTCTTGATCTTTACGCAGGCTCCGGGCAGCTGGGACTTGAAGCCCTCAGCAGAGGCGCGGCATTTTGTATGTTTGTGGATCAAAATCCCGAGGCTATCGCCATAGTAAAAAAGAATGCGGAAAAGACCAAGCTCGCAGACAAATGCCGTACTATCATTTCCGATTCCTGTAACTACGTGCGTAAGTGTGCGGGCGGGGAAAAGTACAATATTATCCTTGTTGACCCTCCGTACGCAAGCGGGCTGATCGTGCCCACGCTTGAGCGTATAATCGCTTCGGATATACTTGCGGACGGCGGAATTGTATTTTGCGAGACCGATAAAGAGGATCCGTTTGAAAACGGACGTGATATCTTTGAGCACTTTGATATTCGCAAGAACGGATCTTACGGAAAGATAAAGATGTTTCTGCTTGAAAAGAAGGGTTGATGCCGTATGGCTGATAACGTAAAGATATGTCTTGTTCCGGGCAGCTTTGATCCTCCTACGCTTGGGCATAGGTACGTTGCGGAATATGCGTCAAGAACTTATAAGAAGGTGCTCGTTGTCGGATTTATCAACGAGGCAAAGCGCTACACCTTCTCGGAGGAGGAGCGGCTTGAGCTTATGAAAGCGCAGTTCGGTGATCTGGCGAACGTAACTGTCGGCTTTTCTCATGGGATGCTTGCAGATTTCTGCCGTGATAACGGCGTTGACGTAATACTCAAAGGAATACGCAATAAAACCGATGAGGCATACGAGATAGATATGGCAGAAAAGAATCACGCACGTTATTCAGGTGCGGTCACGGTGCTTTTGAAGGCGCCTGCGGACATTTCCTCAGTCAGCTCCACAGCCGTGCGCGAGATACTTGCAAACGGTGGAGATGTATCCCACTTGCTTGGTGATAGGGTGGCGCAACTTGCCCGCGGTTTTTATAAGAACAAACAAAAATAAGTTACTTTTGAATCGACGGTGGTGGCTTGTGGGAACATGTAGAGAAAATGCGGTCCGCCATTTTTCACCACTTTTATTGGTAAACGGCGTTTTTTGACACAAAAATCAATATTTCACTCTGAAAAAAGGACGGAGATTGTCGTATCTCCGTTCTTTTTTATTTATTGTGCACAAAAACAGAAACAAATTTTTTCTATGTTCGGAGAAAAAAATTCTTGAAACTATTGAAAACACAGTTTGAAGGGGGTATAATATACACAAGTGGGGACAAGTGGGACAAAATGTCTTAAAATGTCTCAAAATGGTGAAAGGAGAGGCAAGATGGATCTGTTTTGCAGGGAGTACAGATATTCCCTTGATTCAAAAAGCAGAATATTCATCCCGGCGAAGTATCGCGAGATACTCGGCGAGACCTTTATAATCACCAGAAAGCTTGACCCGTGTCTTGCCATATACACACATGATGAATGGCAGAAGTATTCCGATAAAATCAAGGCGCTTCCGGATTCGGTGGCGATGGAGCTTAAAGAATTCATCTTCCCGAAAACACTTGTAGCTGAACCAGATTCTCAGGGAAGAGTAATTATCCCATCTGATCTGAAGGACCACGCACAGCTTGACAAAAACGCGGTTATAATCGGCGTGGGCGATCACGCACAGATATGGTCCGAGACTTTGTGGGAGGAACGGGAGAAGAAGAGAGACCTTGCAAGCCTGCGCGAGCTTATGCGTCAGCTTGGTCTGTAAAACGATATGGAAGATTTCGTACACGTTTCCGTGCTGCTTGAAGAGGCGGTGGATCTGCTTTCCGTAAAGCCGGACGGAATTTACGTAGATTGTACTGCCGGCGGAGGCGGACACAGCGCCGCTATTGCCGCAAAGCTGACAACGGGTCATCTTTATTCGTTCGATCAGGACGAAGATGCGGTTAAAGCCGCAAGCGATAGACTTGCTCCGTTTGGTGAGAGAGTTACGGTCATAAGAGAGAATTTTGTCAATGCCGCAAATACTCTGCGTTCAATGGGGATAGAACATATAGACGGTGCGACTGCCGATCTTGGGGTTTCTTCCTATCAGCTTGATAACGAAGAAAGAGGATTTTCGTATATGGCGGACGCTCCGCTGGATATGCGGATGGACCGCAGAGGATCCCTTACAGCGCGTGAGGTTGTAAACAACTATACCGAGGAAGAGATAGCGCGTATACTTTTTGCATACGGAGAGGAAAAATTTTCCCGCAAGATCGCTGATGCGATAGTAAGAGAAAGGACGGTTGCTCCGATCGAGAACACTCTCCGCCTTTCTGAAATAATTAAAAATGCAATTCCCGCCGCCGCAAGAAACGGCGGACATCATCCCGCAAAAAGAAGTTTTCAGGCAATAAGGATAGAGGTAAATTCAGAGCTTTCAATAATCGAGCCTGCAATAAAGGATCTTGCCTCTATGCTCAAAACCGGAGGAAGGATATCTGTGATAACTTTCCATTCGCTTGAAGACAGAGCAGTGAAAAACGCATTTTCCGATCTTTCGTCCGGATGCGTGTGTCCCCCGAACTTTCCGGTGTGCGTATGCGGCAGAAAACCGCAAATGAAGTTAGTAACAAAAAAACCGGTGTTACCGGCTGACAGCGAGCTTGAAATAAATCCACGCGCAAGAAGTGCAAAACTGAGGGCGGCGGAAAAGCTGTAAAGGAGCTAATATGACAGGATATCAGATAAGTGCCGACGATCTTAACGGTTTTAAGATATGCAATGCCGGTATGCGTGCTATGCAGAAGCACAGAGATTATATGCGTACCGTAGCAATAAAAAAGCTAACCCCTGCAGACAGACTTGCAAGGATCGAGGCGCTTGACCGAAAGGCTCCCGTAAAGAATCTTGCCACTTGCAGAGCTGTTGTTGAGGCAAAGAGAGAAAATACCCTTGATCTCACCCAGACCATCTGCCGTAAGGAGACTGTTAAGGGGCGTTTTCCCGCGGTTTCCGCGGTGCTTACGTTGGTCTTTGCCTGCATTCTTACTCTTGTTGTATACAGCTCCGTTCAGTATTCCGATGCTAAGAGAATGCACAATGATATGCGCGAAGAGCTTGCTGCAAGCAATTCCGAGATCGCCCGGCTTGAGAGCGAGAAGGATGCAAGAGTAGATCTTGAGGAGGTCGAACGAATTGCAGTCGAGGAGCTTGGAATGATTCAGAAGGATAAGGCGGAAAAAGTGTTCGTTTCCGTTGGCGGCGAGGGCGGTATCGTGCTCGAAAATGCCGATAAGGATGAAGAGGCAGAAGTTTCGCTTTTGAGTGCATTCGCTCAAAGAATAAAGGCTCTTTGGGAATATTTGAACTGAGAGCGAATAAAATTAACATAAAAAGTCTGATGTGCCCGTGTCGGGGGAAAAACCCGGCATGGGCAATCGCTGACGAAAGGAGAATTACAGAAAATGGCTGCAGGATCTCATTTTTCTGTGTTTAAAAACCGCGGCGCTGTTGTTGCTGCGGCGTTTGTCGTTCTCGGAGCCTTTCTTGTCAGCGAGCTTTATAAGATACAGATACTAAAATACGACTATTATCAGGACCTTGTAATAGATCAGGTAACGGTTGAGACCAAGGAAACGGCAAGACGCGGAGATATATACGACAGCAATATGTCCGTGCTTGCAACGAACGTTTCCGCTTGGCGCGTATTTATCTCTCCCAAGGATATTGACAAGGTTGAAAAATCCACTGCAATGAAGCGCTCTCTTCTGCGCTTTACCGGCAATTCCGCCGCTGAAAGAGAGAAGAGCGATGAGCAAAGCAAGCTGATAGCACGCAATCTTGCGGATATTCTTGATGTAGATTATGATATGATAATCGAGCGTTGCGGAAGAAAGAACCGTCTTGACGAGACTATAAAAGCAAGAGTTGATGAGGCAACCAAGGATAAGGTCATCGAGTTCATAGATAAATACGGACTCGAGGAGCAGGTGCACGTTCAGGCGCTTTCTCTCCGTTATTACCCATACGACAACCTTGCGAGTGCGGCGATCGGATTTACAGGCTCCGACGGTAACGGTGTCTACGGTCTCGAGCTTTATTACGATGACGAGCTTACGGGCACTCCCGGCAGATATATAAGCGCAAAGGACAGCTACGGAAACGATATGCCCTTTGATTTTGAAACGTATTTCAAGGCAGAAAACGGTCTGTCGCTCGTTACTACCCTTGACGTTACCGTTCAGCAGGCGCTTGAACGTCAGCTTGAAGCAACGTATGCAGATTCTGAGCCTAACAACAGAGTGGCCGGAATCGTAATGAACGTCAAAACGGGCGCGATACTTGCGATGGCTGTAAAGGGGGATTTTAATCTTAACGATCCTTATACCCTTAACGAGTTCTATGAAGCAAAGCTTATTTCTTCCGGCCTTGCAGAGGGTACTGATGAGTACAATGAGCTGAAGCGCGATCTCCGCCTCGAAATGTGGAGCAATAAATGCGTTTCCGAACTTTATGAGGCAGGATCTACATTCAAGGTGATAACTGCGGCAATGGCGCTTGAGATGGGAGTTGTCAAAGATACCGATAATTACTATTGTGCGGGATCTTACCGAGTACCAGGTTTCAGCACTCCGATACATTGCCACCGTACCTGGGGACATGGCGCAGTAACTTTCCGTCAAGGTCTTCAGATGTCCTGCAACCCCGTACTTATGCAGACTGCTGAAAAGATAGGCAGCAAGGCATTTTACGATTATTTCGGAGCTTTTGGTTTTCTTGATAAAGCCGGCGTGGATCTTCCGGGTGAGGCGCTTACATATTTCCACGCAGAGAACGCGCTCGGCCCCGTTGAGCTCGCGGTATCTTCCTTTGGTCAGCGTTTTAAAACTTCAATGATACAGCTTATTACCGCTATATCATGCGTTGCAAACGGCGGAGATCTTGTGACACCGCATCTTATATCCGGTCTTGTTGATGCGGACGGGAAGACTGTTTATACCTATGAGACGGAAACAAAGCGCCAGGTGGTCAGTGAAAGCACGTCGGTTCTTATAAATGACATTCTTGAGGAAAGCGTTTTCGTTCAGGGAGGTAACACCAACTGCTACGTAAAGGGTTACCGTATATGCGGTAAGACCGGAACTTCGGAGAAGTTCGAGATACTTGATGAGAACGGAAAATCTTATCTTCGCATCGGAAGCACAGTCGCTTATGCTCCTGCGGACGATCCGGAGATAGCGGTACTTATTGTGGTAGATGAGCCTACCTGCTCGAATACCTACGGAAGTAACGTCGCTGCACCTTACTGTGCGGCGTTTATGGATGAGATACTGCCTTATCTAGGCATAGATCCCAAGTATACTCCGGAAGAACTTGCGACCCTTCAAATGAACGTAGGCAATTACGTAGGTCTTGGAATCGATGAGGCAAAAGCAAAGGCAAGATCGAACGGACTTACCTATGAGGTAGTAGGTGACGGCGATAAGATAACAAATCAGGTTCCCTCCGGCGGAACTTACGTAACCAAGGGCTCGGCAAAGGTAATTCTTTATACTAATAACGAAATTCCGAAAAACTCTGTAAAAGTTCCCGACGTGCTCGGAAAGAGCGCTTCTCAGGCTTCGCAAACACTTTTGAATGCCGGTCTCAGCGTTCACGTGGTTGGTGCTACCAATACGGGCACAGCCGGTGCTGTAGTCGTAGAGCAGAGCGTTGCTTCCGGAACAGAGGTTCCCAAGGGAACTTGCATAAAGATAACGATGAGACATACGGACAATACCGATTAAAGGAATATAAAAGCGGGAAGTAATATTTATTCGGAGGCACATATGCTCCTAAAAGACCTGCTTTCCGCAGAAAACTTTATCGGCGAATGTCCGAGCGTAGAATTCGGAAGATTATCAAGAGATCCGAAATTCTGCGATGATGCCGCGCTGTTTTGCCTTGTCGGCAGTAAATTTGATGAAAATGATTTCATAAACAAGGCTATATCAAACGGTGCCAGACTTATAGTCAGCGACATCGGATTTAAGCGATGCGATATTGCTTCCGTTCGTGTTAAAGATATTAGAAGCGCTTACGCCTTTGCGTGCTCCGCGCTTAGCGGAGACCCGCAAAGAGAAATGCATATTTACGGAATAACGGGTACAAACGGAAAGACATCTACCTCGTATTTTGTACATAGCCTTCTTGATTATTGCGGAATAAAAAACGCATTGATAGGGACTACCGGTATAATAGTAAACGGGGAAAACATTCCGTTTCCTCCTGAAGATTCCGGTATATCTCAAATGACAACGCCCGACCCGGAAGTACTGTATCCGCTGCTTTCTGAGCTCAAAATGAGAGGAATATCTCATGTGGTAATGGAGGTGTCAAGCCACTCGCTTGCACTTCGTAAGGTCGATCCCATAATGTTCGATTGCGCTGTGTTTACGAATTTTTCCCCAGAGCATCTTGATTTTCATAAGACAAAAGAGGAGTATCTCCGAGCCAAGCTCAGACTTGCTTCACTTACATATAAGTGCATTTATAATTCCGACGACCCTGCGTTTTTTAACGTATTTAAAACTAGGAGGGCAGTATCCTACGGCACGGAAAAAGGAGATTATACCGCATGCTGTGTAAGGAATTACGGCGTGAACGGTATTTCATATCTTCTTAAATACTTAGGTGCCGTAATGCGAGTTGAATCTCCCATAGGGGGCAGCTTTACGGTCACAAACTCTCTTGCAGCCTGCGCGCTCGCAATCGAGAGCGGTGTTTATCCAGAGACGGTGTGCGATGCGGTAGCGGCAGTAACGGGGATCCCCGGCAGGCTTGAAAGCATACAGATCGATAAATTGAAATATCAGTTTTCGGTTTTGATAGATTATGCACATACTCCCGAGGCGCTTGAAAAACTGCTTTCAAGCGACGTTTTCTCAAAAAGAACAGGAAGGCTGATCACTCTTTTTGGGTGCGGAGGGGACAGAGATAAGTCAAAGCGCGCTCCGATGGGGCGTATTGCCGCAAAGTATTCCGATAAAGTATACGTAACGTCGGACAATCCGCGTACAGAGGAACCGGAAGCTATAATACGGGATATACTCGTAGGGTTTACGGAAAAAGATGATTATACGGTAATTACCGATAGAGAACAGGCGATCGTTCGGGCGTTTTACGAATGCCGAAAAGGCGATATTCTCCTGCTTGTGGGAAAAGGCCACGAGAATTATATAGTTGATAAAGGCGGACGAAGACGTTTTTCCGAGAAGGATATCATAGCCGGAGCCGCCGCAGGGAAGTACAAGAAAGGATGTAACGAATGAGCTTCAAACTTGGTATGGGAAAGGTGAATGTCGACGAGATATGCGCTCTTTGCGGAAAAAGCGCCGTTTATTACGGTGATGGCGATATCTATGTTTCCGGCGTTGAGACCGATTCCCGCAAGATAGAGGAAGGGGATATTTTTGTCGCCGTCAAGGGAGAAAGAGTTGACGGCGCAGACTTTGCATCGTCCGCTGTGCTCAGCGGCGCAACCTGCGTTATATCCACACGTCCCCCCGAAAAGGCCGAAGAGCTTGGGAGAGCTTTCGCTTATATTCAAAGCGACGATCCCGTAGCAACGCTTGCGGAAATTGCAAAAAGCTACAAAAAGAAGCGTTCAATAAAAACCGTTGCAGTAACCGGAAGTGTGGGAAAAACTACCACCAAGGAAATGATTGCTTCCGTGCTTTCTACGCGCTATAATGTAGGTAAAACTGCCGGGAATCTTAACACTGATATCGGACTTTCCGTAACGGTTCTCGGCTTTGACGAGGCTGTTGATACCGCAGTGCTTGAAATGGGTATGAGCGGTCTCGGCGAGATAGAGCGCCTTTCTTTGATTGCAGAGCCGGATTTCGGAGTAATAACTAACATCGGAACCTCCCATATAGAGTACTTGAAGACGCGTGAAAATATAGCCAAAGCAAAAACTGAGATAGTTGCCGGAATGAGCGAGAGCGGAGTGCTTGTTGTTCTTGGTGACGAACCGCTTTTGAAACCTATTCGCGAGAGCAGAAGAAATACCGTCAGTGTTTCAATATACAGCGAGGACTCCGAATACAAGGCAGAAAATATAGTCAACAAGGATATGCATACGGAGTTTGATCTTGTATGCGGCAAGGGACGTATCGATTCAATTAAACTGCCCGTCATCGGACTGCACCACGTATACGGTGCGCTCTTTGCCTGCGCAATTGCAGAAAGATTCGGTCTTGGCGAAGCTGATATAAGGCTTGGCCTAGCAAATTTTAAAAACGCCGATATGCGTCAGAGCATTTCCGATATATGCGGAGTTACGGTAATCGATGCAAGCTACAACGCAAGCCCCGAATCTATGCGTGCAAGTCTATCCGTGCTTTGCGAGATAGCAGAGCAGAAGAACGCAAGAAAGTTCGCTTTGCTTGGTGATATGTTTGAGTTGGGTGCGGAGACAAGGCCTCAGCATGAAAAGCTTGGAGCTTTTGTGGCAGGACTTGGTCTTGACGGCCTCGTTACGTTCGGGATCGCTTCCGTATGTACTGCGGATTCTGCACAGAAAAACGGAATGGATGCGGATAAGGTGATAAGCGAGATAAATCCTGCCGCGGCTGAGGAATGCGCGAATAAGCTTGCGTCTATCCTTAAAAAGGGAGATGTTCTTCTTGTTAAGGCAAGCCGTGGTATGGCGGCTGAGAAAGTTATAAAGTTTTTAAAAGAACACGGCATCAACGAGTGATACCGCGGAGGAACGTACTATGGGAATTTACGGCTACTTTGGTGTGATGACTTGCTGTACCTTTGTGCTTACCGCACTTATTACGCGCAAGCTGATACCGATACTAAAAAGCAAAAAGATGGGACAGAAGATCCTGGACATTGGACCCAGATGGCACAAATCAAAAGAAGGTACGCCGCAGATGGGCGGTCTTGCCTTCTTCTGCGTCATAACGCTTCTCGGCGGTGTTTTGCTCCTTTGCGCCGCAGAAAACGGTGCGGCAGACCGAAATATGTGTATAGGCGGTGCGCTTGCGCTCTTCCTTGGTATGTCCAATGGCTTTGTTGGAATGTTCGATGACTGGCGAAAGCTGCAAAGAAAGCAGAACGAGGGTCTTACCGCATCTCAGAAATATCTTCTTCAGGTTCTCTGTGCAGGACTGTATCTTGCGGGTATGAAGGCAGCGGGCCTCATTGACGGAGTGCTCCGCATTCCATTTACTTCGATCGAGCTAAATCTCGGATTTGGGTATTTCTTTATTGCGCTTATACTAATCACCGGTATTGTTAATGCCGTAAATCTTACTGACGGTATAGACGGTCTGCTTTGTATGATTTCTTTCGTTGCTGGCGGTTTTTTGCTGCTTGCCGCAATAAAGACCGATAATATTCCGCTTTGCATCGTTGCGTCGGGAATTATCGGCGGTGTACTCGGTTTTCTTGTATATAATTACCACCCGGCACGCGTATTTATGGGTGATACTGGCTCACTTTACCTCGGCGGACTTTTTGCAGGAACGGCTTTTATGCTTGCACAGCCGTTTCTGATAGTCATCTACGGAGTCATTTTCATTGTCGAGGCTGCATCCGTGATCATTCAGGTCGGTTGTTATAAGCTTACAAAAAAGCGTGTATTCAAAATGGCTCCCATACACCACCACTTTGAAATGTGCGGTTGGGGAGAGCTGAAGATCGGCTACGTATTTGCAGCTGTTACCGCGCTTGCTTCAGTTATCTCTTATTTTGCTATCTGACAGGAGAGAAGATGAAAAGAAGAAAGACAGTTGACCCTAGGAAGGAGGGAAGGGCGCTCCTTCTGCCTAACGAAACTAAAAAGCAGTCCGAGCTTGTTGAGAATATTAACAATCCTGTGGTGCGCCGTCCCGAGATCAAGGTCAGGGGCGAGGCCGGAGAGCTGACTATGCGCCGCTCAGGTTTCGATACTGTCTTTTTTGTTCTTGTACTTATGCTCCTTGCATTCGGTTCGGTTATGGTATTTTCCGCAAGCTATGCGGATGCACTTGCAAGATTCGGCGACAGCTTCTATTTCGCAAAAAAACAGTTGCTCTTCGTTTTTATTGCGCTTGTAATTATGCCGCTCGCCGCTTGGTTCCCTTATAAGCTTTATTACAGAGTTGCTGACATACTTTATCTCATAACTATCGGAATGCTCCTGCTCGTTCTTGTTATCGGATTTGCCGGAGGCGGCGCCCAGCGTTGGTTCTCGCTGTTCGGAATATCTGTGCAGCCGTCTGAGATCGCAAAAGTTACTCTTGTTCTTGTTCTTGCGCGATTCTTCAGCCGCAATAAAGACAGTGTGCTTGCGCACAAGAAAAACCGTGCGCTAAACGGTCTTGAATACAGAATTACAAAAAGAACGAACAGAAGAAGATCTTTCCTATACGGTATACTTATTCCTCTTGCTCTTATAGGCGCTGTTGACATTCTTGTTATGCTTGAGAAGCATATTTCCGGACTTGCTATAATTACGATGCTTTCGCTTATCGTAATGTTCTACGCGGGAAGCGATTGGCGGTGGCTTGCGGCTATCGGACTTATTGGTGCAGGTGCAATAATATTGCTTATCGTGGTGTTTCCGTACGCAACAGACCGCGTGCTTGTGTGGCAGGATCCGTATAAATACCGTCTTGAGGGCGGTTGGCAGACGATCCAAGGACTTTATGCGATAGGCTCGGGAGGCCCGTTCGGTCTCGGGCTCGGTGAAAGCAGACTTAAATACAGCTACGTTTCCCAGCCGCATAACGATTTTATATTTACCATAGTCTGCGAAGAGCTCGGATTTATAGGTGCGCTTTCAGTTATCGTTTTGTTTGCTCTCCTTGTTTGGCGCGGAATGTACATTGCAAAAAGAGCTCCCGATGCATTTGCAAGTATAACCGCATTCGGAATATCTGCACATATAGCTATTCAGGTTCTTTTAAACATCGCAGTCGTAACAAATACTATTCCAAATACGGGAATCTCTCTTCCGTTTTTCAGCTACGGAGGCTCTTCTCTTATCGTGCTTGCGGCGGAAATGGGAATAATGCTTTCAATATCCCGTTACTCTTATATCAGAAAGTGACAGAAAGATGAGATACTTATTAACCGGCGGCGGAACGGCAGGCCATATCAACCCGGCGCTTGCTATAGCCGATACGATCAAAGCAAACGACCCGGATGCAGTAATAGCATACGTAGGAACACCTACGGGTATGGAGAATATCCTTGTAGGCAGAGAAGGGTACAAGATGTACCACGTCGACGTAAAGGGATTCAAAAGAAGCCTTTCGCCGAAAAATATCAAGGCGGCTTGGCTGGCGTTAACGTCCCCTAAGCGCGCAGAGAAGATAATTGATGATTTTAAACCCGATTTCGTTATAGGTACGGGCGGTTACGTAAGTTGGCCGGTGCTTGTCGCTGCAGGCAAAAAAAACGTGCCCTGCGCAGTGCACGAGGCTAACGCCGTTCCGGGTATGACGGTTGCAAAAGCAGAAAAATACGTTGACCGTGTTTTCCTGAATTTTGAAGAAACGGGAAAACGTCTAAAATATCCTGAAAAGCACATACACGTCGGATGTCCTCTTCGCGGAGGCTTTTCAATGCCTAAGGGCGGCAAACCCTTTGAAGCACCGTCAGATTGCAGAGCGTACGTTCTTTGTTACGGCGGCAGCCTCGGTGCAGACAGAATAAACGATGCGATGCTCGAAATGTTCTCAGCGCGTGATACCAGGCTTGCCGATACCGCTTTTTGCCTTTCTACGGGTGATAGAAATTACGTCAATTTTAAAGCAAGATATTCAGAAGCCGGACTCTGTGACGAGAAGAATATCGAGGTGCTTTCCTATATTTACGATATGCCGGCGCGAATGGCGGCGGCTGATATCGTAATATGCAGAAGCGGAGCCATTACTCTTTCGGAACTTGCTCTTCTCGGCAAATGCGCGATACTCATTCCTTCCCCCAACGTAACGAACGATCAGCAGTATAAGAATGCAAAGCTGCTTGCGGACAAGGATGCCGCTGTTCTTATCAGAGAAAAGGATCTTACACCCGAGAGGCTTGCTGACGAGATTTCCGCGCTTTCATGCGATCCGGAAAGAAGAACGCGTATAATGAAAAACATACGTGATTTTGCAGTGGCGGATTCAAATAAGCGCATTTATTCAGAAATGGTTCGGTTGATCAAAGAAAAGCGCTCCTAAAAGGAGGTCGTTCATTTGTCTTACAATGCAAGAAAATTCAAAGCAATACTGACAGCCGCAGTTGCCGTTGTTATTATTTTTGTAACCGCCGCTGTGCTTGTATTTGTTTTGTGCCGTGCAGACTCCTTTGAAATAGGAGGCGCAGAGCTTTACTCGGATGAGGAACTTATTGATGCTTCCGCAATTGAGCGGGGATGTTTTCTCTACTCAATTGACCGCAAAGAAGCCGAAAGCGCCATTCTGAAAAACTGTACGCTTATCAGCAAAGTGGATATCAGCGTAAAGCTGCCGAACAGAGTTATAATCAACGTAACCGAGGACTCTCCCGTTTTTTATGCTAACGTTGGAGTGAGTACAGTTATGTTCGGTTGCGATCTTCGCATTGCCGAGGTCAGACAGAATTCCGGGGAGGGGAGCGGCATTCGCGTTTTAATGCCGCCGATAGCATCCGCTGTTGCAGGAGAGCGGATTACCTTTAAAAACGGAGAACCGTCCTATATAACAAATATCCTCGAAGCGGCTGTGAGATCCGATCTGCTTGAGAGGATCACACTTATAAACTGCGAAAGCACAAGGGATGCTTTTTACGAAATAGACGAAAGATATAAGCTTATCCTCGGCGGTGCCTCCGAGCTTGAAGTGAAGCTCAGAGTGGCAAAGGATTACCTCGAGAATCCCAGGATAGCAAAAGCTTCCTCTGCGGTTCTTGATCTCACCTCGCCAAAAGAGGTCATTGTTACGGTAAATGAGTGAACATTCGCGCTTTTTGATTATTTTTTATCATAATTTTCGATAAAACCCTTGAAAAATGTTTCATAATCCATTATCATAATACTATGTAGATTTATGCTTACTGCTTGAAAATAAAGTTAAATATATCGGAGGTCAAAATGTCCAATATTCCTTATGACAGAATGAGCAATGTCAATATCAAGGTCGTCGGAGTCGGCGGAGGCGGAAACAACGCTGTTAACCGTATGATCGAGACCAATATCAAGGGTGTCGAGTTCCTTGCAATCAACACCGACCAGATGGCACTTGTAAAGTCTAACGCTACCACCAAGATCGCCATCGGCGAAAAGATCACCAAGGGCTTCGGCGCAGGTGCTAATCCCGAGAACGGCCGCAGAGCCGCAGAGGAGAGCGTTGATGAGATCAAAAATGCGCTTTCCGGTGCTGATATGGTATTCGTTACCACCGGTATGGGCGGCGGAACGGGTACCGGTGCCGCTCCTATTATCGCCCGTATTGCAAAGGAAATGGACATTCTTACTATAGGTATCGCTACTAAACCCTTTGAGTTTGAGGGTAAGCGCCGTATGGTTCAGGCTGAGGCGGGTGTTGAGGAGCTTCGTCAGAACGTAGACTCCCTTATCGTTATTCCTAACGAGCGTTTGAAGCAGGTCAGCGACACCAGGATCACTCTTATGAACGCTTTTGAGATCGCCGACGACGTTCTTCGCCGCGGCGTGCAGAGTGTTTCCGAGATCGTAAACGAGACCGCTTTCATTAACGTTGACTTTGCTGACGTTACCGCAATTATGAAGGGCGCCGGAAATGCGCATATGGGTATAGGCAGCGGTACCGGTAAGGACAAGGCAGAGATCGCCGCTAAGTCCGCTATCTCCAGCCCTCTTCTTGAGACGTCTATCGACGGCGCGCGCGGAATTCTGTTCAGCATTACCGCATCCCCTGATATCGGACTTGAGGATATCGATATTGCTGCAAGCATGATCACCGAAGCGGCTCATCCCGATGCAAACAATATTTGGGGAGTTTCATTTGACCCCAATCTCGAGGATGAGATGCGTATTACTATCATTGCTACCGGCTTTGACGGTGTAAAGAACAGCGCTTCCAAGAAGCCTGAGCAGAAGACCGTTGATTCCGACCGTAACAATGCTCAGGATAGGACCGCGGCTCTGGAACCCGATGATACCAATGCGGAAGAGGTCCTCGGCGAGGAGATCTTTGAGGACGTAAGAGATATGCTCAAGCGCCGCTCCGTTGCTCCCCAGCCTCAGCAGCCTCGCAACGAGCAACCCCAGGCTCCAGTAAACCCTCGTTTCGGACGCCGATTCAGCTGATCGGAATAAGTTATAACATAGAAAAAGCTCCGTGAAATTCACGGAGCTTTTTTGACTGCTTTGTCAGTTGTTTTCAGAGTCTGTCTTTTCGTCTGCGGGAGAGCTGTCTTCGTTTGCGGAGAAGTCCTGCTCGGCAAAGCCGAAGTCGTCCTCGGGAAGAGGCTCGGGATCTGCAGTGGGTTCGGGGAGTTTTGAAAGTTTTGAGCGGGCAACGATTCCCGCAGCAATGCTGTAGATAACGTAAACTGCAAATACGTAGTCGATTATGTTATCAACGTAAAAACCGAACCACAGCAGGTCTACGGTTACGTCTATACAGAAAAGAACGAGGGAAGCTATAAGCCATTTGTGGTGCATATCCTTGGATTTGAGCCAGCAAAGGACGTAAACAGCTATCGCAATAACTGCGAAAACGATCGCTGCTATGTAGAAGCCTTCGGGCAAAAACTCGAAAGCTTCAAATTCTTCGTACGACTCTGCCGGGAATTTTCCCGTTTCAAATCTCATTTGCACAAGAAAATAATAAATAAAAGGTGCAGAGAAAAGGAAGTAAGTGTTCGATCCGAAGATAAGCAAAGCGCAGTTAACGAGAGTGAAGATAGCCATGATCAGCAGGGAATACCTTGCGGATTCGTATTTCTTTTTGTACGACTGTACGAGGTTTGTGTGAAGTCGGAGGCCAAGCGGTCTTAGGAAGACAAG
>JAZQJQ010000123.1:0-22497 GCA_045541735.1 Eubacteriales bacterium | reverse complement strand
ATCGAACCAGTGACCCCTTGCATGTCAAGCAAGTACTCTAACCAGCTGAGCTATGCCTCCGTATACCACAAATGATAGTATATCATAATTTTCTCGGTTTTGCAAGGGGTAATTAATATTTCGTTTAAATTATTTTCTTATCGACATCCGTAATTTGAAAACTAGATAAGAGGCAAGATACAGCAGGCAGGAGCTGCAGCACCAAACAAGCATAAGCGAATCTGAATACAAACCTGCTATATATCCGTAAGGCGGCAACAAGAGCCTGAGCCATAACGGGATTTGTATATTTACGAACACCGGGCAAAGCGTTAACAAGATCAATGCAACAAACGGAATAAACACGCTGAACAGACTTTCTTTTGTAAACACAACGCGAAAAAAGGTGGAAAACGCAACAGCAGATAATATGAAAGCAAGCAACAAAAGCAATTCACGAGAAAGCGAAACCGCAAGTCCCGAAACAGCAAGAGCAGCGAGAGAAACCAGGGCAACGTTAATGACGGCAACAGAATTATAGACAGTGTACACCCCAAAACGCTTTATTTTCGGAATCATATCAAAGCAGCCCTCGCGCTCGTCTCGCATCGAGTAAAGCGACACTGAGAGGCCGCTTATGACTGCAAGAACGGCAAGCATACCTCGAAGAGGAGAAAGAAGTACTCCTCTTTCCGTGGTCACGCTGATACCTTGCGGGGTGACGATCCGGAACATTTCCTCGCCCTCTGCCTCGGTAGATTCGTAAAGCTCTTCAAGATCATCAGACTTTATATCTGTAAGCTGTGGATACCTCAGATCAATAAATTCCGAATAAAGACTAATTGAAAGATGCGGATACAGAGCAGACATAAGTTTTTCCCGCGAAAGCTGCATGAGCACGCTTTCCTCGCGCTGTATTACGGTAATTACAAAATTATCCTCATTTACGTCGTTTACATATTTTTTTATTTTTTCTTCAAGTCCGCGAGGAAAGATCCAAGCCGCATCAGCTTTGCCGTTTTCTACTGCTTTTTCAGCTTCACTTACGCTCATCTCGTTAATTTCGATCAATGAACCGTTGTTGAGCGAGGAAAGAACTTTTTGATACAAAGCGTCCCCAGGCTCCTCGCTCGCCGTTGCAACGGTGAGCATCGCCTCTCCGGATGAAGCGGTAAGCGAAAACACAAAGACAAACAAAATAGAAAAGGCAAGTATACAGATAAAGCTCGGCTTTTTCAGCAAGCGCTTGTTAAAAAGCCAAACACGAACAAATAACCTACTCACAGCCAAGCTCCTTTCTCTATCTCGCGGATAGTGTTTTTCTGTAATTTACCGCAATTGCGGCAATAATAAGAAATACGGAATAAATAGCTATCGTTACTGCAGACGAAACATCAAATGTTCCGCACACCACACTTACAATATATTTGCGTATAACACCGAGCGGCAAAACGTTTCCGATCAGCTGCAATGCTTCAGGAAAGAAAGAGATCGGATAGATACAACCGCAAACGTACGAGAGAATGACCGCACCAAAAAACTGAAATGTTGCCCCTCCCGCTACATTATCGGCAACAGTAAATGCAAAAAACTGCAAAACCGCGACAAGCACAACAGCCGGAATAGAAAAAGCGAAAAAACGCAGAGCAGAGCCAAATGAAACCGCGCCGATCATCGGTAAAACAGAGAAAACACACACACACGTCACAAGAACAGCAAAAAGATACGCAAGTAACTCGTACACCGTCTGTTTCCACACTGAAAAACCGCGGGATGCCGCAAGCCGACCGAGCGAATGATCCGTTCGAACATACAACGGGCAGTACTGAATTCCGAAAAGCGAAAGACAAAAGATGCTGAGACCGCACAACAAATATGTAACAAGATCAACACCGTCTGATATGCCGAGCACATCCAGCCTCAAAACACTTGGACGTTTAAAGATCAAGTTGAAATATCTAAGAAACAGTTCATCGGTATTTTTACCGTAATCTTCCCTTAGTCCGTTTGAAAGAACTAGATCCTGCATCGCATATATTCCCTTTTGAGAATGAACGAGCATTTGAGAGATTGCAGTGAGTATTTCTTCCTTAAAGACAGCGGTGATACCTCCGCTGACGTCCGACGTCACAAAATCAAGCTGCATCACGTCTCCATGAGTCGCGGCATCAACAAATCCTTCCGGAACCACTATGTAAGCGGAGATCTTTCCCGCGTTGAGCATAGCACGGGCATTTGACTCCGACATCGTTTCAAGACTGAGCATCATATTGGACGAATCCGCTTCCTTTATTAACTCGATACCAACACCGAGAAAGGTGGAAGATGTATCTCCTACCATTCCGATCTTAATGATCTGTTTATCCTCTGAAGCAGAATCATCGTCTATAAAACGCAATGCAAATAACGAAAAAATTGTCACAAGCAAGAGGGACATAACAACTGCAAAAGGCAGATAACGCAAAACACGTTTAAGCTGCGCCGAGAAGTATTTCATATCCCTCACCTGCCTTATAAGCTTTCAGATAAATCTTTAATATTTCCGTTATAATCAAACTGCTCCATAACACCGTTCTTTAAGATATAGAGCCTATCACAGAAGCCGAGTTCTTCAGCAGAATGTGTAGTAAGCACTATGATCTTGCCGCGCTTTTTACACTCATTAAGATAATCGAATATTATCTGTTTGCACGGAATATCAAGCGCGGCAGTAGGTTCGTCAAGAAGCAACAAAAGCGGATCATTTGCCATAGCACAGCAAATTGAAAGACGTTTTTTCATTCCGCCTGACATTTTCCCCACCGGAACCTTCAAAAAATCGTTGATGCCCAACTGAGAACAGACACCGCTTTTTAGGGATTCGCGCAATTCATTCTTGTTATACCACATCAGAAGATTATCCTTTGCGGAGAGCTCGGGAAATAACGGTGTTCCCTGCGGCACGTATCCGATACTCTTATTTAGCTCGACACCTTCAAAATGAATTTTTCCGCTTTCTTGAGACGATACACCAGCAATAATTGAAAGAAGAGTTGACTTGCCGCAACCGTTTTTCCCGAGAATACCGATGCATTCACCTGATCTTGCAGCAAACGAAACACCGTCAAGCACTGTCTTTCTGCCGTATGATTTTCGCAAATTTTCAACTTTGAAATCCATATCTACACCTTTGGATACAAGTTATCCCCCGTTTTTAAGCGGGGGATAACGATCAAATTACTGACCTATGACAAGACCCTTGATCATATCAACAAGTTCATCGGGAAGCGCGGAATCATCGAGCGCCGTAAGTATCTCATTGAAATCAAGAGACATTAACCATATAGTAGGATCTGTGACATGATCGGCAGGGACTGTTATTGCCTCAGCCTCTCCGTTCTTGACATCAAGCTTTATTCCCGCGAGATTAGCGTTATTCATCTCGACGGAAATAAACGACTTAGAGCTGTCTCCATCACACTCAAAATCGATATTAAGTCCGAACATACCGATAGCTATAGCAGTAGAAGGGTCAATATCGGGAAGACTTGCAAGGCCGCTGCCGGGTCTGAGCTTAACGGACCCCTTCGTTATACCCTTATCAGCTTTAGAGTTATCGCAATCCGTAAAGGTTAAAGCAGCAACTTGCTTTCCGTCGTAGCTTACAGACACCGTTCCGTTGAGAATATCCTTAACGTTAGTGCCGTTAGCGCTTAATCCCACCTTCGGAAGATCCTCGCCATTTGCAGTCAATTCAAACGCAAAGTTGTCTCCAACCTTCAGCGACCCCGATTTGAAGTTCAAAAACTCTGTACCGTCATCATTATACGCAACTACATCAACACCGAAAATATCATTATTCTTATCGACGAAAAGCTTTGCTACAAAAGCATCCTTGCCGGTAATCTCGGTGGGATCGGTCTTTTCCATCTCAAGAAAATCGTTTGCAACACCGACGATCTCAGCATAAGCTTCATCAAAATCCTCTTCACCCTGATAAAAAGGTTCGAGCAACGGTTTGATACGTTCATCGGCAACGAACTTTTCCACGATCGCTATAATAGTATCGTAGGCTACCTTATCGGATGCAGTCCAAGTGAGAACAGTCATATCAGCAGTAAGAGTACCTACGGAAAAATCGGTCTCTTCCTTTGTTACGTCGGCAGCATTGGCATAAATCATCTTATAATACTCTGTGACTATTGGGATAAGCTCCTTAACATCGGCAGTAGGAGCACTTGCAGAGTTTTTGATCTGATCCAGCATTTCTTTGTCGATAGAATCTAAAAGATTCCTGAGATCAAAGAAAAGCGCCTTATCCGTTCCCTCGGAAACATTTACGTAAGCACCGAGATCCTTTATATCGAGTATGCCGTAAAGCGCCAATATAGGATCATCGGCATAAGCGAGAGATACTCCGAGTTTAGCAAGATCCCCCTTGGAAGATGCATCCAAGCCTATCTTGAAATTGTTTATAACGGAAACGTCTATGGGCAGTTCATCGCCCAACATAGTTCCAAGCATCTCACCAAGCACAGGCTGTACGGTAACTGAAACCTTCTTATTATCAAGGGATGAAGGGTTAAGAGCCGTCAGCGCATTTGCACCGTTTTTCTGAGAATGATCAAGAACTTCGTCCGCAGCATCGTTCAAAGCGGACACGAACTGCTCGGTTGGGTCTTTGTGCTTCTTCTTGCACGACACAAGACCGAATAGCATTGTAAGCGCAAGAAGCATACACAAAACGCGCAAAAAAGTATTAGATCGAAGATTCTTCATAGAATTTTCTCCTTTCTTAACACAAGGCCCGTTTACTTAGTCTCCACATTGTTAACGTGAACGTCGAGCTGGTTGTAAGGAATAACTATACCGTTCTTATCGAACTCCTTCTTTACCTCAGAAAGCAGATAGAAGTTGTTATTCCAATAATCGCCGCTCTTACACCAAGTACGGCAAACAATATCGATCGAAGAAGCAGCATAAGAAGCAACAACCACAAAAGGCGCAGGCTCCTTGAAGATAGCGTCGTTTTTGGCGCAGACATCAAGAATGAGCTTCCGTGCAAGCTCGACATCGCACTCGTAAGCTATGGAGAACGTAAGATCAAGTCTGCGGGTATCCTTAACCGATGCATTAACTATTACGTTATTTGCAAGTGTACCGTTAGGTATGTAGATCATTCTGTTATCGGGTGTGACGATGTGAGTATAGAAGAGCTTAATATCCTCAACAGTACCGCTCTCTCCGGCGCTGGTAATAAAGTCACCGAGCTTGAAGGGGCGCATAAGTATTATGATAACACCACCGGCAAAATTGGAAAGAGTGCCTTGAACTGCAAGGGAAATACCAACGCCAAGTGTTGCGATGCAGGCTGAGATTGATGCTGTCTCAACGCCGATATAACCGACAAAAAGAACGACTACAAGTATTTTAGCAGCGATCTTTATTGCGTTTGTTGACACACGGGTGATAGTGGCATCAACCTCTTTCTTTGTCATAGCGAGATTGATCCGCTTGGCAATAGAATCGATGATCTTAAATGCAATAAGCATAACTATAAGACCGATAACGACCTTAATGCCGGTTGTGGCGAGCCAGTTTAGCACTGTACTGAGAAGCGCGACGGCAACATTGTTGTCGGCACTTGCCTGAAGTGATACAAACATATTAGACCTCCTAAGAAAATATAATGTAATGTTATAATTAATATAAAATTAAACTCTGACATAAGTAACGCTCGGATTTGCAGAAACTGCATCCGAATCTACTGCAAGCTCCGGGTGAAGGTTGCAGAAGAACCGGGCCATTCTATCATCCTCGGAAAACTTTTCGCATTCAAGAAGCTGTTTAACCGCGCCGTGGCGGACAGAATTGCGAAGATGGGATCGGAGCGCCTTCCTGCGCGAAGCACCGCCCCTGCCGCTGCCGTTTATGAACTTTATCAGCACCTCACCCTCCGCCTTTGCACATGCAATGGCATATTCTGCGTCAATTAACATAGAGCGGGTATTGATAGAATTTGATAGGTCTACTGTTTTCAAACTTTACCTCAATTATCAAAAGAAATGGTACTGTCAATAGTAACATAGTCAACGGAAAGACCTGCGTACACTCCACGGAAATGCCAAGAGGCTGTTATGGGGAGCGTTGTTGAAGCAGATTGAGCCTTCTTGACGGTAAATGTGTAAGTACCGAAATCTATCTCATTGAATCCTGCACCGGGAATCTCCAGCTGAGGAGTGCTGTAATTGATCTTCTCTTCACCGACTCCAAGCTCTCCGTCAAAACGCTCGCCGACAAAAATTGAATAACACTCGAGAAAAGCCTTAACGGTAATGACTGCCGTTCCTTCTTCCGGTCCGTCAACTGCTGACCAGTTGAGAAGAAGATTAAGCTTTGTACCGGAATCAGATATAACAAAACCTGAGCCGAGTTCTCTGCCGGGTGTATGGGGGTGCTGAACAGGAGCATCCGTGTCCTCAGTCACCGGCTCTGTAGCACGGGGTTGTGTAGTTACGGGTACTTCCGTAGTTACGGGCGCAGCCGTAGTTACGGGAGGAGCATCGGTACCATCCGTGCTATCACTCGTAACTATGGGATCGGGCATAATACCCGAGGTAACGGGATCGGTAATTACCGGCGGCTTGTCACCAAGGCAAGAGGCTAACAAAAAGCACAAAACAAGCGCCGAGACCGGAAATATATACTTTTTCACTGCTCACCTTTCTATATGATCGATTTTAATTGTTTTCTTCAATATTATATCACTAAATGATAGCTAATTCAAGTGTTAGCAAATAAAAGACAAAAAGTTATCATTTCGTTCATATTTCAAAAAAAGACCGCATAAAATGCGGTCTTTTTGATCAGCTGTTAAACCAATCGGTATTAATGGCAAGATTCCAATTACTGATCGACTCTGTCTTTACTTCGGGGAGCTCGGTTATCTCAACTGCAGGTGCGATATATTGTTCCTTCATAACCATCCTCACTTTCCGAAATAAGAATCAGCGGCTTCGCTGTAAAGATACATGGCTCTAATGAGATTGCCGAGGTCTTCATTCGGATTATCTAAATTGTGAGCCATATAACTGCGTACACTGTATGTAACTGAAATGCTTCCTCCATCGCCTTCAACGGAAGTTGCAGTGATGGTATAAGGTACATCAAGATAAGCTGCAGGAATATTGTTGATATTGACAGCGATCATTCCCTCATGCTCATAAGGAGAAAGGACAGCATCATCGGCAACGGGGCTTGTCAGAGTAAACACGTAATCGGAAGCTTTGCCGTCAACGTTAAAATAATGGGTTATAGCAGTAGCAGCATCAACTGCGACGTTAACACCAGCATAAGCAATACCGTCACATTCGCCGCTGAGTCTTGCGGAGCTATCGGCCTTGATATCGGGATCAAATTCATCGGATACAAGCTCGCTTATCAAACTGTTATTTCCGAAGACGATGTTTCCGTTTGCGAGGTCTGCTTCGTTATCGGAGAAATACGAGAAATATTTCTGCGAATAGCCGCCGTAATTGAGAAGCGCTACGCAGAGCTCCTTGAGTGCAGAGTCGTTTGCGCCGTCACCGGTCGTATAGTTACCGGAAAGCATATACATAGCGTAATTTTTAACGGAATACGTATACGTATCTCCGTAGTTGCCGTTACCGTCGGATACCCTTGCAGTAACTGTCCGCGACCACATGGGAGCAGGCAGCTGGCAAGAAAGAACGAGATTGCCGTTCACATCCTTTGTGCAGTCAGAAAGCTTTTCGGTAATGACAGTAGGCTCTGTTCCGTTAATGGTATATTCAACAAAAGCCGCATCGTTTGCAAGGAGATCATCAGACGAGCTGACGTGGAAGTTCAGAGAGATCTCACCTTCAAGAGTAAGGCTGTGGCCGACAAGCTTATCACCAAGCTCGGAAGAACGGGCACAAATACCAACATATCCAGCAACACAATCAAATCCGACTTCGACCTGGTTTTTATTAACGCTGTCCGTGGTAGAAACAGACACCGCATTTTTCGAAACGTCATCATTTGGGAGAGCGTTCGACTTCACTCTGAAGTAAACGGTAACCATCTGTCTGGTATAACTGTAATTCTTATCCGCCAAACCGGAGAAGCACAGAATATTAAAACTGTTCTTATCAGCATTTGCATCGGAAGGTCTTCCGAATGTAAGCGTACCGTAATTATCATCACATTGTACAGTATTAACGTACTCAAGATTTTCACCGAAGCTAACAACAAAAGTACCTGCGGCAAAACCATTGCTCGGAAGTGCGGAAACGGAAATCGGGATCGCTACAATATCTCCGGGATACCCCTCGGCATCGCCAACGGTTATAACACCGTTATCGGCAGCGGAGACAAAAACAAAGGATCCGCAAAAGCAAAGTACGCAAGCAAGCATAAAAATTAAACATCTGTTTAAGCTTTTCATTGTGCCTCCAAGCATAATATTTTACAATATTAGATTATAACACACAAATTACGGCTTGTCAAATATTTTTACAAAAAATCACACTTTTTTGTTCAAGTGATCCAAAGAGAGGAAAGCCTTTTAGAAAGCTCCGATTCCGATAACGTTTTTATGTTATCGATAAGCGTTATCCCCATATCGGCAGCACGCTCGCGAATATAATTCGCAGATCTGCCGAGCGAAGAGATAGAAGACGTTACCAACACTTTTTTTGCTCGTTTTCCACCAAATCGCTCTGCAACGGAGCTTAGCTTATATAGTTCATTGGAATCGAAATAACCGTTCTTGCAGGATACAAAAACGGGAACTCCTCCGCGCATCATCATTATATCTATCTCATTCTCTGTATCGAAAGTCGATCCATCGGATGTGACTATGCCGTCCCAATCTATAAAAACACCGTTGAGAACGTCATCATAAGTCTTTTTTCCACGGGATGAGGCATTTTTTGCCGCAAGAAATACATATAATTCAAGAGAAAGTCCCGCAACGGTAAGCAATCGCATTACCTGTTCGTCTTTAAACGTTACGGAAAATACGGAGCTTTTAGAATAATCGGTTACAAGACCGGACTTTATCAATTTGCGCAACAACGGTTCGGAATAAAATACGCGCCCGTTCTCAGCCTTCATAGCATTCTCATATTCGCAAACGGGCATAGAACACCTAACGCCATCAGCCTCACTGCGGTGCGAACGGAGAACGCCAAGTGCACTTGCAAGGTTATTCCAGGTTTTGGTGTTGACCTTGCATATATCCCAGGCCTTTTTTATATCAGACACAAAGCCAGAATTGAGGTCCCACCTCCGAGTGCCTTCCGGCTTTTCGTTTTCGTAAACGATCTTCCCTCCAAAAAGAACAATGATCTCTTCAACGGAAATATGCGGTGCCTCAAAAAAATCCTCTCTGCCATCTTTATGCAAGTCAACAACGGTACCGCGAAACAGATTAAAGCGGTGAAGCTTCGGTCTTGTACCGTATTTTGCGTGGAGCATACCAACCGCAACGAGCGCAAGCTCATCGCCTCCGTTAAGGCAAAACGAGCAATTCCCTTCTTTGTCCATAATCTCACAAAGTAATGAGTACACAGACTGAAGGCTGTTTGAGGAAACTGTTCTTACCTCAGTATCGATAATAAAGCCGCGTCTGTGCAGCATCGATGCAACTGCACGCGCGTATCTTCGCATTGCATTACCGTTGCTACCTATAACGATCAGCTTCTCAGGTGGAGAAGCAAGGCAGGCGCAAACACTCTCAATGGCTATGGAATCGAAGAAATGAATGTAAGTCATCAAAGATCCTTCTCCAAAATATCAGCAATACGCTTGCAGGCAAATCCGTCTCCGTATGGATTGCTTGCCTTGGACATGGCATCGTAGGCATCTTTATCTTCAAGCAAAAGCTTGAAATTTTCATAAATGACCTGCTCGTCGGTTCCGACAAGCTTGAGCGTACCGGCTTTAATCCCCTCAGGACGCTCAGTTGTGTCGCGCATAACAAGAACCGGCTTTCCAAGAGAAGGCGCTTCCTCCTGAATTCCGCCGCTATCCGTAAGTATCATAAAGCTGCGGGCGAGGAAATTATGGAAATCCAGCACTTCAAGAGGTTCGATTATGTGTATACGGTCGCAATCTCCAAGCTCCTCGTCTGCCGCCTTGCGGACAACGGGATTCATATGTATGGGATATATAGCCTTAACGTCCTTATGTTCGTCCATTACTCTGCGGATAGCACGGAACATATTGTGCATAGGCTCACCCAGATTTTCACGTCTGTGTGCGGTTATCATAATAAGGCGGCTGTCCTTTGCCCACTCAAGCTCCGCATGCGAATAATCCTCGCGCACGGTAGTCTTGAGAGCGTCAATAGCCGTATTACCGGTCACGTAAATGCTTGCGGGATCCTTTCCCTCTTTCAAAAGATTCTCTTTTGAAAGCTCTGTGGGAGAAAAATTATATTTAGCAACGATACCTACAGCCTGACGGTTGAATTCCTCGGGATACGGACTCCAGATATTATAAGTACGGAGCCCCGCCTCTACGTGTCCGACGGGTATCTGCTTATAAAAGCACGCAAGGGCAGTTACAAAAGTGGTGGAAGTATCACCGTGCACAAGCACAACGTCCGGCTTAACTTCATCAAGTACCGAGCCGATACCGGTCAGAATATTAGTTGTGATATCAAAAAGCGTCTGCTTATCCTTCATTATGGAGAGATCGTAATCGGGAGAAACACCGAAAGCATCAAGTACCTGATCGAGCATCTGACGGTGCTGTCCGGTGACGCACACGACCGTCTCAACGTTCGTTCTCGTTTTGAGTTCATTAACAAGGGGACACATTTTAATTGCCTCGGGTCTTGTGCCGAAGACAAGCATTACCTTTTTCACAGTCATTCACCATTCCTTATTTTAGTTACCGAATATAAACATTTCAGATATAGTTTCCAAGTCATACCGGTGAATATCGAGAGTATATACTACAGTATTACTCGCAACAAAACGGCATACGCACGTCAATTATCGTCATAGAGGAACAACTCGTTAATCGTTACCCAATCAACCGCGTTACCCCATATACCGGTAAATACAAATCTTATGTATTTTACGTCTTCAACAGCATCGAAAGACCATTTGTACAACCTTCCGCCGCTGTATCTAACGTTGGTTGTGTCAAGCACAGTAGAATAATCGGTTCCGTCTGCGGAGACCTCTACTCTGAACTTGTACGCACGGCAGGAACGCGTTATCATTGCAAAATGCGAAAACTTGATCGGTTCGCGCATTGTGATATCAAGCACGACATTGGATGTTTTTAACCCTCCGCCTACCCAAGAGGTCCCCTTCGCCTTATAAACGTAGGTTCCGTCAAAAAGCTTGGCAGTTGTATTCTCTGCATGATCCTTTTTAGCAGCGCTGGTCGCCTTTGCAACGGCAGAGGATTTAAGAAAACCGGGTTCCAGATAATAAGGACGCTCATCTGACTCGGCAAGATCCTTTTCAAGCTGTAAAACCTCGGCAGTATCAAGAGAGGGAACGATATAATCTCCGCAAAGCCTCATATAAGAAGCAGCCCCCATCAATGCGAGTCCGACGCCGAACATATTGGTATCACTTGCCTTAGCGGCAACGGGTGCTTCACCTATAGGTTGGCAGTAACCGAGTCTGCCGTATGCATTCACTGCCTTTTCGGAAACGCATTTATATATGCTGTCAGCTATGGGTATATACTTTCCGGCATCAAGTATACCAAGCTCAATGCCTGTGCAGATTCCAAACCAGAAACCGCCGGTGCCGGTCATTTCAATTCCATTGATGTGGTCGGGATCTGCAAGATTTGCATGCCAGAAGCCGCCTTCATCCACACACTTTACAAGCGCTTCAGTCATTGACTTAAAGTCGCTGAGGTACTGCTCGTATATCTTTCCCTCGGGCTCCATAATGCGCAGATTACGTGCAAGAGAAACGTATACCCAAGCGTTTCCCCTGCTCCAAAATACCTTTTTACCGTTAGGGGAAACGTTGGGGGTAGCGGAATCACTGACATACTTGGTATTGGGGTTATAAATGTAATCTGAATCTCTGAACCAAAGCCCCTCAGTTTCGTCGAAAAGCTTTTCGCGCCACTTCATATAACTGCTATAGTCTATATCCGCATACTTCGCATTACCCGTAGACTTGGCAAGATACTGATAAGCAGAGGATACCATATATATCTCGTCGACCCAAGAGTAATTCAAGCTGCCCTTAGTTAACGTGTAATCGGCATTGCGAATACTGTCCTCAAGCTTGCGGGAATCGTTTGTAATGGAATCAAGCTCGGTATATACAAGCATCTCCGCGGCATTGTCAAGAAGCGTAGTTCCAATGCCGTAATTTACGAGATAACCGTAGCTTTCCGCAATTTCAAGCGTGAAGCTGTAAAAATCGATATTGCCGGTCGCCTTAAATGCTTCAAGCATTCCAAGCTGAAATGTTGCGGACTTCCACTCGTTGTAATCGGGATAATCGTTGCGGTCGGATGTCGCTTCTTTTAAGTAAAAGCTGCTCATTTTTTCCATCAGAGCCGCAACGTCATTGCTCGCTGCAGAGCTTTTGACCGATATATTGATCTCCGTTTTGGAAGAATCGGCAACCTCATCCGTAACGTTCTCCGTATCGGAAATTTTTCCGCTTTCGGTAACCTCATCGGTTACGTTGTGAAGCGGATCGGAAGAGCACGCAGTAAGCGAAAACACGCAAAGGATTGCAAGGATAAAGGAAATCGATCTTTTCATTATAACCTCTTCAATCAACAATATCTTCGTGCTTAAAGGTACGCTTGCCCGAAGCATAATCCCCGACGATATGACCGTCACCTTCAAGAATATACTTGTAGGTAACAAGTCCGTCGAGTCCTACCGGACCTCTTGCGTGCAGCTTGGAGGTGCTGATGCCCACCTCTGCACCGAAGCCGTATCGGAATCCGTCGGCAAATCTTGTCGAGCAATTACGGTAAACTCCCGCAGAATCAACAAGGCGGAAGAAAAGCTCCGCAACTCTTTCGTTTTCAGTAACGATACAGTCAGTGTGACGGCTGCCGTAGCGGTTTATGTGCGCGATAGCCTCTTCGGCGGATGAAACCAGTTTGAGCGCAAGGATATTATCGGAAAATTCCTTGCCGAAATCTTCATCACTTCCCTGCTCGCATTCGGTTAGCTTAGCCGCCTCGCCGTAAGCACGGATAATGATCTTGGGAAAACCGGATCTGATCTTTTCGTATTCTTCAAAGAAGGCTTTTGCCGCGCTTTCGTGCAAAAGAAGCGTTTCAACGGCGTTACACGCGGCGGGATACTGAGTTTTCGCATCGCATACTATACGCGCCGCTTTGACGGGATCGGCAAATTCGTCAACGTAAACGTGGCAAACGCCGGCGGCGTGACCCATCACGGGAATATTTGTATTATCCATTATGTAACGCACAAAAGAATTGCTTCCGCGGGGAATGAGCAGATCAACGTATCCCTCGCAGGCAAGAAGCTCGGATATCTGCTCGCGGCTCTCAAGAAGTGCAAGGCAGTTTTCCGGCAATCCCGCCTCTCTTGCGGCGGTCTGCATAACGTCAAAAAGCACGCGGTTCGAATTAAGTGCCTCGCTTCCGCCTTTCAGAATTGCGCCGTTACCGCTCTTTATGCAAAGACCTGCGATCTGAACGAGTGCCTCGGGACGCGATTCGAATACTACTCCGATCACACCGATAGGACATGAAACACATTTAAGCACCAGTGCGTCATCAAGCTTACGCGCAAATCGCAGCTTACCGTTAGGATCTTTCAACGCTACAAGATCGCGCAGTCCGCAAACAAGCGATTCAAGCTTGCTCTCGGAAAGCGACAGTCTTTTGATAAGAGGCTGTGCAAGGCCGCCGTTCTTTGCGGCAGTCATATCCTCTTCATTTGCCGCAAGTATCTCATCCTTACGGTCAATAAGAAGGTCCGCCGCGCGAAGGAGTGCCGCGTTTCTTATTTCCAATGTTGAGGATGCGGCAAAAATTGCCGCATCCTTGACCGCCTTCGCGGTTAACTGTGTGTTAGTCATAGGTTTCACTCGGCATCGCCCATAAGCTTTTCAAGCGCATCTGCCGCCTTATCAAGATAATCATTTTCAAAGAGTTCGATAATACCCTTGTCGCAAAGCTTGGTAAGCTTGGGGTCAAGCGGGATCTGACCGATCATCTCAAGACCATTCTTCTCGGCTACCTCCGCAGTATGGCTCTCGCCGAATACGTCGATACGCTTACCGCAATCGGGGCAGATAACACCGCTCATATTCTCAACGATTCCCACAACGGGTATATTCATAAGCTTAGCCATATTAACGCTTTTTTCTACGATCATCGAAACAAGCTCCTGAGGGCTTGTAACAATAACGGCACCGGTTACGGGAAGGCTCTGGAACACGGTAAGCGGAACGTCACCGGTTCCGGGAGGCATATCAACGAACATAAAGTCTACGTCGTTCCAAACAACGTCGCTCCAAAACTGCTTGACAGCTCCGGAAATAACGGAGCCTCTCCAAACAACGGGTTTGGTAGGGTCATCAAGAAGCAGATTTACGGACATCATCTCTATACCCGTTTTAGAAACGAGCGGGAACATCATACCGTCGGTACCTGTAACCTCACCGGAAACACCAAAAGACTTAGGAATCGACGGTCCCGTGATATCTCCGTCAAGGATCGCCACCTTATAGCCCTTGCGGCGCATACTGACCGCAAGCAAGGAGGTGACCATGGATTTACCGACACCGCCTTTACCGCTTACTACGGCAATTACGTTTTTTACGTTGCTGAACGAATTCTGCTCAGCAAGAAATTCATTTTTCTGTTCTTTACTTTCACTGCACTTGTGACCGCAGGTAGAGCAGTCATGCGTGCAGCCGTTTTTTTCATTTTCAGCCATTTTTACAAACCTCACATTAAGAATTGAATTTTAAATAAACTGCCTTATTTACCGCCGCAACACACGCCCCGAAAAGCGCGGGAATGGCAGAAAGCAGAATAATATACTTATCGTTTACGGAGAAAATCACATCTCCCGCATTAGGAATAAACACAGCAAAAAGCACAGCGGCTATAGCTATGAAAACAGGAACAAAAAGCCTGATAACGCGTTTTGGTCCGCTCACGGATCTCGCACACAAAGGCGCGCTTACCGCAGCAAAAAATGCAAGTGAGCAAGTACAGTACCCTCTGAAAGAATCCGAGATATCAAATCCAAGTTCAAATGCAAATATTCTCACAGCAACAAGAGCACCGAGCCACATAAACGCGGAGAACACGGCAAATGCACACTCTTTTTTATGTTGAGATTCAAAAGTGCGCTTTATGGTTGCGGGTGAAGCCGATGCAAGAATTGCCATCGCAGGAAGGATCACAGCAAGCGAAGTAAATACCGTTCCCGAGGGCGCAAGTGCACCCGAACTGCCGAAAAGGGTTATAAGCAAAGTTACGAGCATTGCACAGCACACAGCAGATGCATACGCAAGCAATGACGAAACGTTGGACGCAAAAGCTCTTGCCATCCCCACAGAATTAAGCACAGAGCCTTCCGTAGGTCTGCAAAGTATATCGGAATTCTTCATCATAGCCTCGTTGCCGGCAGAACGGTCGATATCCTCGAGGCTGATGTCAGTTATCTTTTTTGCGGAAAGTTCAAAAGCCGCACAGCAAAGCGAAACGGCTGAAAGCTTGAACATTCCGATATGTCCCGCCTTAGAAGCTACGGCAGCTGCAGTATGACCTGCAGAGCTGAGGGAAGCGGCAAGACGCGCTCTGTCCGCAGGAGAGCGGCACACGGCAACAACAGGGCAGTTTCCTTTAATGTCGCAAACATCCAAAGGGGTCGGAACAAGAATTCCGTTACATTTATCAGCGATCTCCCGTGCACTTTCCGCGGTTGCGGAAATATATACTCTAAGCCCGTATCTCTCGCAATGAGCGGCGATGTCCGCAAGATAAGGATAAACGTATTCCTCTCCGCAGATAAGCACGTCTGCATCTGCGAGCGGGTCCATACACGCAATATTCTTAACAAGTGCACGGCATCTGTTATCAGATGCCATTTTGTTTACTGTGCAAGCCACCGCAAACTCAGAGAGCACTCCGCAGGCACCGCACATCCAAAAAACCACAGTAGCCGCAGACGTAAAAAAGTACTCCATCGGCGATTTGGGAGCAGCGACCAGCAAAACGATCGAAATTAGAAACAACGAAACGGCAGAGATAAGGCAAAGCTTCTTCTCGGTACGCTTTGCATTATCGATGCTCTTGCAGGAATGCGCTCCTCTGAGCGTAAGCGGAGCGCCGCCGTTGTCTGTAAGCACAAGCGTTTCCCTGCCCGTAGCGGTAACGATCGCACGTGCACCGCCGTAAGTTACGGTAGAGGAAGCAAATGCCATATTAAACATTTCCGAAGGAGCTATTGCATCGGGGCAGGAGGCGGATATCTTGTCTACCGTCCTATAATCATCAGTGCCGTAAGGCTCCCTTACCTTCATTTCGTCGGAATATATTATCCTGCAATCCGCACAAACGATATCGCCCTCTGATAGAAGCAGGATGTCTCCCGGAACCAAAGAGCGGCTGTCAATAAGCTTAGGACCTCCGTCACGGAGCACGCGCGCTCTCGGTATACCGCAGGAATAAACGGCGTTAAGCACCGATCCGCTCCAAAGCTTTATAACGGCGAGCACAACCATTGCCACCGTCCAAACAACGGTTGCAAGAGCGGCTCCGCCGATATGTAACGCTATACAAGCAGCGGCGGAAGCGTAGAACATAAGTCCGGAAGGCGAGAAGATCATCGAAAGGATCCTGTTGCTTTCGTGCTTAGTATCCGTACCGTATATCTTATTCTGGCCGAAATATTTGAGTCTCTTCCGCGCTTCGCGCGTGCTGAGACCCGCAACGGAGGAAGTATCGAAATACTTTTCAACCTCCTCCGCGGACATATCAAAAAATCTTTCGTTCATTGCTTTGCACCGTCAAATGCATCAACGGCATCCACAGAGAGAGCACCGTCCCGCACACTGAGAGATGCGGCACAGAGCTTGTTGCTTCGAGCCGAAATAACCAGGTTTGCCAGCGCATCTTCAACGTGCGTCTGAATATATCTGCGCATATTTCTTGCGCCGTACTTAACGGAAAATGCCTCGTGCGCTATAAGCTTTGCGGCTTCGTCCGTATAGGTAAATGTAATACCTCTGTCTTTCAGCGCCTCGGCAAGCTCGCCGAGCATTAAGGAGGCTATTCTTGTAAAATCATTTTCGTCAAGAGAGCGGAAGGTGATCACCTCGTCTACTCGGTTGATAAACTCGGGACGCAGAAAAGCGGATAGCGCCTTCTGAGTTCTCTCCTCGCTTGCTCCGGTACCGCTTGCGGTAAATCCGGGAACGGCTGCAGATGATTCGGAACCTGCGTTTGTAGTCATAACGATTATGGTATTTTCAAAGCTTACGGTCTTGCCATGGGAATCTGTAATTCTTCCATCGTCAAGTATCTGCAAAAGAACGTTCAGTACATCCTTATGCGCCTTTTCGATCTCATCGAAAAGAACAACACTGTACGGTCTGCGGCGGATCTTTTCAGTAAGCTGACCGGCTTCGTCATAACCGACATATCCGGGAGGAGAGCCAATGATACGGGAAACGGAATGCTTCTCCATATACTCCGACATATCAAGTCTTATAAGCGTTTCGGGAGAATCGAAAAGGTCGGCTGAAAGCTGTTTTACAAGTTCGGTCTTACCTACGCCCGTCGGGCCCGCAAAGATAAACGAAACGGGCTTGCGTTTATAAGAAACACCCGCGCGGTTGCGCTTAACAGCCCTTGCAACGGCGCTGACTGCTTTATCCTGGCCGATTATACGTTCTTTCAAACGTGCTTCAAGCTTATCAATCTTATCAAACTCGTTTTCGGTTATATTGGAGGCAGGAACACCGGTCCATATCTCGATAACTTTTGCAAGATCATCTGCGGTAACGGCAATACCGCCGCAAGCACGCTCGAGCTCCGCAAGCCTTTCGGTAAGCTTGGCATCCCTCGTTTTTATATCGGCGATCGCGGCATACTTCTTCTCCTGCTCCTCCTCAGACGTATCGGGCATGCTCTCGCATTTTTCGCGCTCAATGCCGAGCTTTCTCTGCTCATCGCGAAGCTTTCTCAGCTCGTTCAACTGCTCGCTTGAAAGCGAAATATGAGATGCCGCCTCATCTATGAGGTCTATAGCTTTATCGGGGAGATATCTGTCCGTGATGTATCTCTCTGAGAGATTTACAGTAAGGCGGAGCACGTCATCCGGTATCTTAACGAAGTGGTACTCCTCATAATAATGCTTGATACCGCGAAGCATATCAACGGTCTCGGTAAATGATGGCTCGTTTACCGTAACCGGCTGAAAACGTCTTTCAAGCGCAGTATCCTTTTCGATAAACTTGCGGTATTCGTTCATCGTAGTTGCTCCGATCACTCGGATATCTCCGCGCGAGAGGGCAGGCTTCATAATGTTTGCCGCGTTCATACTTCCCTCGGCATCGCCTGCGCCGACGATGTTGTGTACTTCATCGATAACAAGAATGATATTGCCCGCAGCCTTAACTTCGTTGATGAGACCGAGTATACGGGATTCAAACTGCCCTCTGAACTGCGTTCCGGCAACGATTGCGGTAAGATCCATAAGCCAAAGATGAGCATCTTTAAGCTGATAAGGAACGTCCCCGGCAACTATCTTCTGCGCAAGCGCTTCTGCAATAGCGGTCTTGCCTACTCCGGGCTCGCCTATAAGGCAGGGGTTGTTTTTCTGACGGCGGCAAAGTATCTGGATAACGCGCTCAAGCTCGCGTTTTCTGCCGACTATGCTGTCAAGCTGTCCGTTTTTTGCCGCTTTGTTCAGATCGCGGCAATAAGCGGAAAGATACTTAAACTTTTCTTCCTTAGGTTTTTTCGCAGTCTGCTGCTTTTGTACACCGCCCTGAGCGCCCTGATTGAATATACGGAAAAGGTCGACGGCAGGTGCTCCGCCGTCCTCTGACTCCTCCGAAGGTACGGGCATATTATCCATAAGGTTTTCAACGTCACTCGAAAGTCTTTCAAGATCCTGCCCCGACAGCCCCATATTGGAAAGCATATCGTTTATCGGCTTTATACCGAGCTGATTTGCGCAAGGCAGACAAAATCCTTCATTGACAGCCTGGCCGTTTTCTATTTTTGAAACAAATACCACCGCTACACGCTTATGGCATTTAGAACACATCATATGCATAGGAAGAAGATCCTTTCGGTCAATCGATAGTTTACGATATCAGATCTATTATAGAATCAATACCGGAAAAATGGGTAAGAACAAATGATTCCTCGCGGATATTTGCGGGGATAGTATCCGGATACAGCGCGTGGAGCTTGTCAAAAAGATACACACTTACAGTCGCAAACACGTAAACAAAGGCGACAGCTATAATTACTCCGCAGACAAATCCGAGCAACGCGTTGATCTGTTTCAGAACCGGAAGTTTTGCTGCAAGACCGAGCAAAAGCGAAATGAGGCTGAGCACGATAAGAGCCGCAACAAAAATTATCAAAAACGCAATTACGGAAGCGAGAGCGTGAACGACAGCGTCCGCTATTTTATCAGCAAGCTCTTTCACCGTAGCCTCGGTGCCTTCGGTAATGGAGCGATAACCCTCGGCAAGCTGCTCGGCATCAACGCCGAAACGACTCAAAAGCGCCATAAAATCCTCTTGCTCCTCATTGAAGAGAGAGGCGATATCAAACGTATCCGCGCCGCCGCGTTGCGATAGCGAAATAACTTGATCGCACACGTATTCATTTACGTTTTCTTCTATCCAATTCTCTGCAATATAACCCGAGAACATAGGAGTAAGCGTAACTGCAACAATAACACTGAGAACAAAAGTAATAAGCTTCATCGCGTTTTTGATAAAGCCGCGCTTAGCGCTGACGGCTACGATAATTACCGCAAAGACAACGAAGAAAATATCAACAAACAATCCTATTCCGCTCATTTTTACACCTCATTCAATTATTTGCGGAATTCTGTTCGATTTCCGCAGCGTTAAACGGTTTTCCTTCCGAAAAGACAAGCTCTGCCTTTCCCGTATACACACAGTACACTGCTTCTCCGTCACAAAGAAGACCGTGCGCATTGGGAGAACGGCTTATCAGCTGCTTGTTTCCGTCCTCAAGAGAAACAAGCACGATAGACGAAGAAAGAAGGAACAGTCCGTCATCCGTAATGCATCCGTCAAGCACAGTGCCGTCTACCGCAACCGATACAGCAGTCCTGCCGTTTTTTGATATTACCGTTACAAACCCCGTGCCTCCTTTTCCGCCCGTGACCGCACAAACGTATGAATCACTGCTGAAAACACGGTAGATCGAATCGCCGATGCTTTCGCTGCAAAGAAGCTCGCCTTCGCGCGAATATACGTAAACTGTTTTATCAGTTACCGCAAAACAGCCTCCGTTTGCAAAGGCACCGACCTTCAACGGAAACTCGCCCTTATACGTATAAGTATGCGCTACGGTTCCAATGTTTATATCAGAAAAATCAAGGTTTGCCAGATAATCTCCGTCCGCAGCGGTAAAAGACAAGGTATAAAGCATTCCGCCGTCTTGTGAAAGCGCAATATCCACAGCGTTGGCATTCGGCATATTCTTTGTGGCTTTTTTCTGAAGATCTGAGTCATATACAGCGACAGCCGAACCGTAGACACGATCCTTATACAGCACAGCAAACGAGCCTTGCTCATCGGCAGATACAGCATATATCGGTCCATCGGTATGCAAGGTGCCCACGCGTGAGACAGCGTTGAATACAGAAATATCAGCCTCTCCGCATTTCCAAACGAAGAAATATTTTCCGCCGCAGGTAATTACCGGCTCGGTGAGCTCGGTACTTATCTCGTATATTTTTTTACCCGACATTCGGAAAAGCGAGACGTTATCCGTACCCGCAACCGCAAGCTTGCCGCCGAATATACCGAGGTCGGTTCCGTCGGAGCCGTGAAATTCAACGCAGGCGGTACGCTCGATATCGCCGGAATCTGCTTCACCAAAATTACGAAGTAAGTATCTGAGATTTGAATACGTAAAGTTATCGGCGCCGAGCACGAGCGCAAACGCAACTACCGCGGTGAGAAGGATAACAAGGAGCAGCTTTACGTTTCTGTAACCCGTCGAGACCTTTGCATAATACTTATTCTTTGCGTGCCCCGAGAAACGCTGTTCAAGTTCGGAAAAATCATCGTCCGACAAACTTTCGGAAACGGGCATCTGAGGTTTTTTACGATCCGCTGACGGTGAGTGCACGGCATTTTCCGCTGGCGCGGTCGGATGCTTGTTTTTATCGTTAAGCTCCGGCATAGAAAACCTCCCCCATTTAAATCTTTCATCTTATTATTATCGCCGAAAACTTCCGCTTTGTCAATAGATATAATGTTATTATTATTAATTAACTTATAAATTAACATGAATTAATAACTGAATTTATTTTACGGCAGATATTGACTAATCGTTTCGGTTAAAATATAATATAATCAATCACAATTACCGGAGGCAGAAATGGAAGAAACGACCGAAAACACACCCCCGAAAAAGAGTTTGGGAACATCCAAGACATCATATATCATTTCACACACGATTACGGTACTTGCGGCATCCGTTCTTTTTGCCGTAGCGCTTAATATGTTCTTAGTGCCGTCAGAGATCGTAATAGGCGGCGCGACCGGTATTTCGACGATATTGAACATTTTGTTCAACACGCCGGTCGGTATTATGATAATCCTTATCAATGTTCCTCTTGTTCTTGTCAATTGGTATCTATTCGGATTCAAATTCGTTATCAAGACCATAATCGGTATCGGCGCATCGTCTGTCATTACAGATATTCTCGTATTTCTTCCCCCCCTTACGGAGGACAGACTTCTTGCGGCGATCTTCGGCGGCATATGTATGGGAGTCGGACTCGGGTTATTCTTCTCTAAGGGATACACCACGGGCGGAACCGATCTTATATCCTGCCTTTTAAAGCGTAGATTCCCTAATTTTTCAAATTCAACATTCATCTTTATCGTTGATATGATCGTCGTTATTGCATCAAGTATCGTTCTGAAGGATTTTAACGACATCTTCTACTCACTTATTGCAATACTCGCGGCTTCTGCTACGATCGATGTGGTCATCAGCGGCATAAACAGAGCTACCCTTGCATTGATAATAACCGATAAAGCCGAGGAAGTATCGCAGATGATACTCAAAGACCTCAACCGAGGTACCACGCTTCTTACCGGCAAGGGCGGATTTACCCATAATGACAAGCAGGTCATTATGTGCGTTGTTAAAAAAAGCCAGATCTATGACCTCAAGAAAAACGTAAATATGATCAGCCCCGAATCGTTTATGATCCTCGCAAGCGCCGCCGAGGTCCGCGGCATCGGATTTGAAACCGAAACACTTTAAAAATACACTTATACACAAAAGGAGCAAAAAATGAACAGA
>JAZQJQ010000122.1:0-3717 GCA_045541735.1 Eubacteriales bacterium | reverse complement strand
TCCCCGTCTTGTATTTTCGCCTAAAACGATTTTTGCTCGCAATTATTTTTATTTGGAAAATCTATTTTACAAAAGTTACCGCCGTTCCGTGTTGTTCATTTCTCTTCCCACCAGATAATCAAGCGTAACATCGTAATAATCTGCAAGCTTGATAGCCGCCCAAAGCGGGATCTCGCGCTCTCCTCTCTCATATCGCTGGTAGACCGTTATTTGCATATTAAGCAGCGCGGCTATATCCTTTTGTGTTTTGTCGCTGTCCTCGCGCAGATCTCTTATCCTTCCATACCCTTTCATAATGACCTCCGTACAATTATTATTGACAAAATAATTATACGAATAACACCGAATGGTGTTGACAGAAAACACCGCTCGGTGTTATAATTGCTTTATCAATGATCGAAGGAGCTTTGCGTATGGTTATAGGTAAGAATATTAGGGAATTGCGCCGCCGCAACAGAATGACACAGCTGCAGCTTGCCGAGCAACTTGGTATAACCGCGCAGGCTGTATCTAAATGGGAAACGGGACATTCTGCCCCCGATATATCCTTGCTGCCTTATATCGCTGAACTTTTCGGCATCACGATAGACGAGCTATTAAACATCGAGAAATTAAAATAAAATCAGCTCGGCAGTTTAAAGCTGCCGAGCTGATCTTATTTTAATTCTATATTGTATTCGTATATTCTGTAGCTCCAAAGGCTTTGACTGCCGGTTTCGGATATTGTATAATACACGGTTATAAAGTCTTTGTTATACAGATGTCCATACTCGTCGCGCGCAAGACCCACGTTGTGGTTGCGGGGAGCTTCGGTTTTGGAAGGGCCGATTTGGGCTACCGTGCGCCAAGCGCCGCGCGTTAGGTCTGTGCCCTTGAAGTAGTTAACACGGAATGTAGAAGCTATATAATTCGGCTCGTCGGCTGGATTTGGGTGGCAATCGGATGCGGAATAGAAACGGTTGGTTTCGGGATCGTACACAAAATCGGCGTTGTTGATAAAGTCGTTTCCGCCGTTTAGATTTGCAAGTCCGCTGACTGAGAGTGCAGTCTCTTTGCTCATTACTGGGGCGTTAAGATCTGAAAAGTCGCATTCCCTTACAATTGTTCTTGTTCCGTTCTTATCGCCTCTGGTGTAAAACAACCATACCTTGCCCGACTTATCTATACTGACCAAACTTGCCTGCCCAACGCCCCACTGGAAGACCTTTGATGAAGGATCCAGCTTAAAATCCACAAGCGGGGCATCTCCTACCTTAATGAAGGGACCCATAGGCGAATTGGCAACTGCAAGTCCGATCTTGTTTTCCTGATTATCGTACGACGTACAGCCGAGGTATGCCATAAGATACGTGTATTCTGCTCCGTTATAGCGGAAGACACCCTTGATGACCGTGGGGTCGCAGGTGTGGTGCGCATCCCAAGCGCCTTCGGCTGACGGGGCAAGAACAAGAGTTTCTTCGCTCCAAGAATAAGAGCCGTCGGCATTGGGTGTTCCTCTGCGGCAGCCAACGTAGTCTATTACCTTATAGCTGTCCTTGTTTGTGCAGTAATAGATATATCTTGTGCCGTCAGGCTCTGTCATAACAGATGGACAGTAATTATATATTCCGATTTTTTTATTGTCAAATTGCAGAACGTTCGATTCGGGTACGATAACAGGCTCCAAAGGTTCGGTTGCGGGAGGCTCGGTTACCGGAGGCACGGTTACCGGAGGCTCGGTTGCGGGAGGCACGGTTACCGGAGGCTCAGTTACCGGCGTTTCCGTTGTAACAGTTTCCGTTGTTATAGCATCTGTATGAGCTTCTGTTCCGGAAGACACATTATTTGACGAGCAGGAGCATAGCAAAAGACATAGTAAAAGGCTTAAATAACGTTTCATATTTCACCTCAGAAAAAGGCGGCCGCATAGGTCGCCCTTTGTTTATTTTGCGGTTGCTATTATCTCGACTTCAACGAGCGCGCCCTTGGGGAGTGTCTTTACTGCAACACAGCTGCGCGCGGGAGCGGAGGTGATATATTTGGAATAAACTGAGTTGAAGTCGGCAAAATCAGCCATATCGGCGATAAAACAGGTGGTCTTGACTACATTATCAAAAGAAGTGCCTGCGGCGGCAAGAACGGCAGATAGGTTTTTCATTACCTGCTCCGTCTGCTCGGTGATATTGCTGCCTACCAGCTCTCCGCTTACGGGATCAAGCGGGATCTGACCTGAAGTATAAAGCATATCCCCTGACTTAACGGCTTGCGAATAGGGACCGATCGCCTTGGGGGCGTTTGGTGTGGATATCTTCTCTAACATAATTTACCTCACAGTAAGCTGTATATAAATTGCTCGGCGGCGCGCGGTGAACGGCTGCCCTTTTTGAGGGCAAATGCCTCTGCAAGCACGTCAAGCTTTTCTTTTTCAATTTTTATGCTGTGTCTTTTTGCGAGTGTGTGAACAATATCAAGGTAAAGTGCCTTGTTCGGTCTTTCAAAATAAACGGTAAGGCCGAAGCGGTCGGAAAGGGAGAGAAGCTCCTGCACCGTATCGCTGTGGTGCACGTCGTTTTCCGCCCCTCTGTCCGAAAAACTCTCCTTAACGATATGCCGTCTGTTACTTGTGGCATAGATGACTGCGTTTTTTGTTTTTGCGGAAGCGGAGCCTTCAAGCGCCGCTTTCAGCATACTGAAACAGTCGTCGTTTTTGTTAAATGAAAGATCGTCTATGAAAATGATGAATTTCAGCGGGTTGTCCGCAATCCTGCCCATAACGTGAGAAAGGCTGAAAAGCTGGTCTTTTCTTACTTCTATGAGGCGGACTCCCTTATCGGCATAGCGGTTTACACAAGCCTTTACGGTGGAGGATTTGCCCGTGCCCGCATCGCCGAAGAGCAGTACGTTTGCGGCATTTCTGCCGTCAATAAGTGCTTCAGTGTTTTCAAACACCTGCGCTCGCTCCTCCTCGTAGCCTACGAACACGCTTTCGTCTACCTTATCTGCGCTCTTTACGGGAACTATCTCCTCATTTTCAACACGGAACATAACGGCGGAGGCGAAAATGCCGTAACCGAGCTTGTCTACGTTTGTTAGCCTGTCGGCATAGGCGGAGACAAAGTCTGTAGGTGTGTTTGAAAAGCGGGGAAGACGGTACTTGAAATCAAGTGTGCTCCAAAGATCTGCACTTTCAAGGCGGGAGAGGCTGTTAAACAGCTCGAGCTCCAGTTTTGCGTTATCTGAAATGACCGTTGGTATCTCCGTTTTCTGTGCCGCGCTGACGATATATTTGTTCTCGTCCGTGTAAACGGCACGGCACAGAAAATCGGAAAAGCTGTAGTTATCATCCGCAAGAGAATAAACGAAATCTCCGAACAGCGCGATGCGCTCTTTAACCGTTTTTTCAGTGTCAAGAAAACCGCAAAACGCTTTCATTGTAGGGGTTTCAAGTATATTTCTGAATACCGTGATACTGCCAATACGGCAGGAAAGCTCGTATATCTGCTGTTCGGTCATTTTTTATTCCTCGAATGTGTTGATTATTGCGCCCTTATCTGCGGAGCTTACCTGCTCCGAATATCTCTTTAGCGCTCCCTTGATGCCTGTTTTTTTCTTTATGGGCATCTCTGCTTTGCGCTTTTCAAGCTCAGCATCGTCCACTTTTAACTCAATGGAGTAAGCGGGAATGTTGATGAAAATGATATCGCCGTCTTTTACGTAGGCGATAAGGCCGCCGCGGAC
>JAZQJQ010000121.1:0-9141 GCA_045541735.1 Eubacteriales bacterium | reverse complement strand
TTTGCGCCGCGGCTCCAAAGGGGGAATATAATGCTTAAAACGCTATTTGAGTCCGTAAGAGAAAGGTGCGGAGTGACCCAAAGGGAATTCGCACGGTATTTCAATGCATCGGTAAGTCTTCTGCTTGCTAAATACGGAGATAGCTACATAACCGCAGATGGAACGGATGCCTTTCCGGTAACGGACGAATACTCGCCCTCGCCCGTTTACGACATCTATCTTGATGCAATTGGGGATAATATAGAGTTCCTTAAAACGGGCAAAGAGGCGGCGCGGGTCGATTTTCTTGCGAAAAGTGAATACGCATACCGAACGGTGTGGAGAAAGCGTGTAAAGGATCTCAAGGTAAAGGGGGACAGATGGTAAATGATCTACTCATCTTCCTACACGGGCGCATCGCTCGTTGACTCTGTTAAAACGGAGCTTGAGATAATTCCGATCCCCGCAGATACTGCGTTTATGCGATGGCTTTCGTCCCTTGAGCAGCTTGCGTGGAGCGAGGTCATACGTATGAAGCGCGTAGCGCGCGTTATAGCGGAAAACGGCACACTGCAGCTTGGCGGAATAACCGTTCCGACTGATGAGGACACAGTAAGTGCGGCGGACGTGTGCGCAGTATATATCGACGGCGTGCAGGCAATGCACGGAACTGCGGAGGAGAGCTTTCTGTTTTCGCCGGAAACTGCGGTATGGTACAGAGGCGGCGAAAGAGAGATCGCTGTCAGCGGTGTGCGCGACGGGGCAGAAGCTGCTGTGGTGTATTTTGTCCGTCCCGAAAGACGGAATGAGCTTTCGGCGGCTGTCGCTCTTCCGGACGAATTCATCGAGCTTGCCGCATCCCGCTTAAAGGGAGAGGCATACCGTGCCGCAAATGAGGACGTGCTTGCGGCAAAGTGGCTGTCCGACTATAACCAGCGCCTTGAAGCTTTTCAAAATTGGTGTGACAGACGCAGAAACGGAGGCGGCAGTATATGAGACCTACGGAATTTATGAAGGCTGTGCTTCCCGAGGGGGAGAACCGCTGCAAAGTGAAAAAGAATCAATGGGGCGGACTTGACAAATGCCGTTCCTTTGACAGCGGCGGCATCAGCGAGGCAAGAAACATAGATACATCGTTTCTTCCGGCGCTGAGAAGCGCACCGTCAGCCAAAAAGATCGGCGAAGCCTGCGGACAGCCGCTCGGTGCGTTTGCGGGGGATGATTACCTTTTCACCGTTTATGCTACTGACGAAAAAATATACGTCAAGCGCATTGCCGGAGATGTTGAGACGGTCGCTGTTCTGAGCGATGACGGGACTGACAGGCGGGAGCGTTGTATCGTGCCCTTTAACAGATACACATCGCCGCTCGATCCGCTTTCGGGCACTTATGAAAAGCTGCTGCTGATCTTTCCGGACAAGAAATGCTGTTCCGCGGAGTTTGATGCTAATATCGAATTTTCTGATATCAGTAAAGAACCGATGCCGGACATCAAGTATGCTACGGTGCATCTTTCGAGAGTTTTCGGTGTTGACGGGGATAGGATCTATGCTTCCGCATTCAACGATTGCGGTGATTACAAGCTTGATACGGCAAGCGATATAGGTGCATCAAATGCATGGGCTACCACCTCGCAGTCCGATACAAGAGCGACAGGCGGATTCAGTGCCGTTGCGTGCTGTGACGGATACGCAGTATGCTTCAGACGTGATTTTATGCAGCAGGTGTATAACTCCAAAAATCCGTTCCGTATCGTAGATATAGGCAGCTGGGGCTGCGTTGATAATTTTTCGCACTGTACGTGGAACAGCACGCTTGCCTTTGCTTCCGACAGCGGAATTTGGCTGTATTCGGGAGGTTATCCGCGCCTTATAAGCGAAAAACTCGGTATTAAGGACTTTGGCGGGACACGTCTTGCCGCGAACAGAGACCAGCTTTATGCTTTTGTTCCGTCCGAGGATCGCGTATTCACGTATGAGAATACGGGTAACAGCTGGGGCGAGAGGGAGATAGGCGACGTAGCTGTAATGAAAGATAACGGCAAAGACGTGTACGCTGTAAAGAACGACGGTTCAATTTGGCTTGTTGACGGAGGCGAATACGGTGAGTTTTGTGTGGAGACAGATTATATGTCTCTGGGTATACAGAATCCGAAAAGCTTAAAGGGGGTTGCCGCTACAGCGGAGCTTGGAGAAGACAGTGAGCTTACGGTTTCGCTTGTTTATGAAAACGGAGAGCTTCGCGCAGTAAGCAGTACTTCGCCCGGACTTCAGGTGCTTCGAACCGCCGTGCGCACGCGAAGAAACGATTTCGCAAAGGTGCGCCTATCCGGACGCGGTAAGGTGGATATGTTCGGCCTTTCCGTATCGTTTGCATTTGAGGATACTGCCGGAGGTATGTGATGACTGATAACGATATGAGATTTCTGGCACTTCAGCGAAGCATTGACGAGCTTTATGACAATCAAGTACGTCAGCGCAGAATGCTTGCGGATCTGCTCTATAATCTTGATGAAGAGAATATGCCTGCGGTAAAGGCACTGATAGAGCGGTATAAGACTGAAGACGGAGAAGCCATCGCTGCCTTGACACTGAAAGCCGATAAGAATCATGCCGCAATAGAGAGTATTGCGGCAGTTCAGACAGAACACGGCGATTGCATCGCAAGTATAGAGCAGACAGCGTCGGATAATACCGCGTCTATAGAAAGCCTTGCTTCGGTGCAGACGAAGCAGGGCGAAAGCATAGCGGGCATAAAACAGCGCGCGGAAGAAAACTCTGCGTCTATAGAAAGCCTTGCTTCGGTGCAGACGAAACAAGGCGAAAGCATAGCAAGCGTGGAACAGACCGCAAATTCGCTTAGTGCCGAGGTGATTATTGCGGTGGAGCGTGCTAACGCCGCGAAAAACGCCGCAAGTGCTGCAGAGAGTGTTGCAAATACTGCCGCGGATACGGCAAGCGCAGCTGAGAGCACTGCGAATACAGCTGCGAATACCGCGAGTGCGGCAGAAAGTGCTGCAAGCGCGGCAGAGACAGCGGCAGGCGAGGCAAACGCCAACGTATCTAACGGTGCTTACATCATCGCAAGAATAAACGAGGATGGCTCCATTGTAAAGATAAAGGCGGACAAGCTTGAGCTTTCGGGTTATGCAACCTTTAACAGCTTAAAAACTGCAGGTGCAACCGAGATAGACGGTGCAAACCTCAAGACGGGTACTGTGGTGGCAGACAGTATCGCGCTGAATGCAAACGGGCAAATAGTTCTTGAAAAGCTTGGTACGCTTTCTTTCTACGACCCTTCCGGTGCCACTGGCGAGATGCGTATGAGTGAAAACGAGTACGGAAGAGGCGAAATCGCTGTAAGCGCTGACGGCACCGTATCTCTCGGCGCAGGCGGAGCTTCGCTTATGCTGTTGGATATAGGAAGCGGTAATACCGAAGCTTCGGTCTATGCTGATATACTTCGTATAAACGGAGATGTAGGTATAAGCGGGACGTACTCGCTCGGAGGAGGAAGTATAACCGTTGTAAACGGAATTGTGGTAGGTGTGACCGAAGGCAATGGAAGCGGCGGAGATAACAGCGGCGGTGAAGGAGAAGAAGGCGGCGGAGGAGCTGATACTCCTATAACGCTTTACGCTCCCGGTATCTCGCTGAATGAAGCGGGCGGTTTCCTTATCAGCAATCCAAACGGAGTCGGTACTATTGCTTACTATACCTATTGGTATGACGAATCCGGCAATTCCGGCGATTCGGTGACCGATTACGATGACAGCTCAAGTGTTTCCGGTTATGTTTTTGATTATCCTCCCGGCGGAGGGTATATCGGCGTAAGTGCATGGATCGAATACGAGGGCAGAACAAGTCCCGGTGCGAGCGAGGAAGTCTGGTATGCATAAGGAGGTAAAAAATGATCGAAATAAAGATAAGCGGCAGTAATATATACTGTAAAAACGGGGAATTGGTATCAGGAAACGGGGAGGGAGAGGCAGTATTCAGCTTTGATAAAAGCTGGACGGGATATGTAAAAACTGCAGTAATGTTCCGCGTTTTCGGAACGCAGTACAGCGTTCCTTTGCAAAACGATACCTGCCCCGTACCCTCTGCATTGCTAAACGGTACGGGCCGTCTGTACATAGGAGTGTACGGCGTATCGGATGGTAAAACGATAAGCACCGGTTTTACATCAGTCGAGGTGTTTGCAGGTGCGGGGGACGGAGGCATAAGCGAGCCGCCCGATGCGTATGCTTACACAAGATTGCTTGAAATGATAACGAAAGCGGTTAATGACGGAGAGAGTCTCAAGACAGAGACCGCCGAAAAGCTTGAAGCTTACCAAAAAACGCTTGTTGATGCCGAAATGGAATACATCCTTGCGGAAGAAGCGCGAAATGCAAGAGAGCAGGAAAGAAGAGAAAACGAAGCAGAGCGTATTCGACTTTATAATGACATTGCCGCCGCAGAGGAAGAAAGACGGCTTGCGGAGATAAGCCGAGAGGAAAACGAAGCGGAGCGTATACGCTCGTGCGTTTCAAAAAGCTATCTCGACCGTTACGTTGACGGTCTGCTCGGAGATATCAATGCCGCTCTTGACGAAGTGCATTTTTACGCTCAGTCGGTTGCGGGAGGTGAGCAGCCGTGACGGTAGCGTATAGAATAGCAAGGGCAAAAAAAGATATTGATGCTGTATATGAAGCGGGAAAAAAAGCTGAATATAATACATTTTGGGATGCTTTTCAGCGAAACGGCACCAGGACGGCTTATTACGGCACTTTCGTTTCATTCAATCGAGATGTATTTTATCCTAAGTACGATATAAAACTGGCGGGCTCAACGGGCGCGTTCTCCACCTTCCGTACATTCCCTGAAAGCTGTGCTACTTGGCCGCTCAATGAAGATTTTGATCTAGCCGGCAGATTGGCCGAATGCGGTGTCAGATTAGATACGAGTGAGGCGACACAGCTTCATCAGACATTCTATTATTCGTGCATTACACATCTTCCGGCACTTGATCTTTCAAACGTCACAAGCGGGATAAACGAAGCGTTTTATTATTGCAACAGACTTCACACCATTGACAAGATAATTCTGTCAAATGACGGAACACAAACGTTCAGTAATGCTTTCGGATCTTGCATTAAACTTGAAAATATTATTTTTGAAGGTGTTATAGGAAGCAACATCAGCTTTGCGCAGAGCACGTTGCTTACAAGAGCAAGCATTGAAAACATCATAAGTGTTCTTTCAGCCAATTCGAGCGGCAAAACGTTGACTTTAAGCAAGGCTGCGGTCGATACGGCGTTTACGGATGCTGAGTGGACGGCGCTTGCAAACACCCGCACAAACTGGACTATATCGCTTGTATAGGAGGCAGACGATGAGAAAAATAATAACCGCATCAGAGGGGCATATTCTCACCGACGGTGATACTTACGGTACTTTGATATACCTTGCCGAGGGAAATGACGGCTCGGATTACTATGAGATAACGCTTGATGAGTACAACTCTATTCTTACAAGCGAGGATGCCGACGAGGAGGATTACCGCGCCGCTCTGTGCGAAATGGGGGTAAGTCTGTGAAAATAAAGGTGCTTGAAGCGGCGGTGGCAGCCGCGAAAAACGAAACTAAGACGGCACTCCAAACAGTATACGATTCGCTGAATAAGGGACAGCAATCGAAGATAGTTAAGGACGGCAGGGTGAAGGCCTTGTTTGACCTTTACGGTGTTGAATATCAGGGAGCGTAAACGTATGAGTTGGGAGATGATTTGCGGACTTATCACCCTTGTTTCGTTTTTTATTGCTGTCGGCGGTGTGCTTGTTAAGCTGATACGCACGCTTGCTATGCTTGAGAGCGCGGTACGTGAACTGAAGGAGTTCATAACGCGCCAAAGCGGAAAAAACGAGTATTTTTACAAGGAGCTTTCCCGTATAGATAAGCAGATAGCTTCCCTTGAAGAAAAAATAAGATTTGCGAGGTGTTTTGATGATATTTCCGTTTGAAACAGGGGGCGTACGTCTGACCAGCCCCTACGGTGAACGCGAGCTTGAGGGAACAAGCGGCTTTCACGGAGGCGTTGATCTTGTCGGTCTTGAAACGGACCGCGTTGTAAGCACGGTCAACGGCACCGTTACCGCAAGCGGTGTGGTAACGGATAAAAACGACGGTACGTGGATGTGGGGCGAGCACGTAATAATTGCCGGAGATGACGGCAGACTTTATTTCTACTTCCATCTCAGCAGCCGTCTTGTAAAGCTTTACGACCGTGTAAGCGAAGGACAGGTGATAGGTATAATGGGCAATACGGGTTTTTCCTTCGGTGCACATCTGCATTTTGAAGTCAGAGAGGGCGATGCAGCGACAAGGATAAATGCTGCGGCTGTACTGGGAATACCAAATACCGAAGGGGTCTACGAGCAGAAAAAGGAGAACCGAATGAGCGAGAAAGAGATAATTGATGCTTACCTTAAATACGTCAATGCCGATACGGGCGATAAATGCTCCGAGTGGGCAAGGGATTATACCGATTGGGCAAAGGCAGCGGGGCTTTTCATCTCGGACGGAAATGGAAATTACCGATGGACGGCGCCGATGACAAGAGAAGATTTTTGTACGGTTCTATACAGATTCTACAGAATGATCGAAAACGATACAGGAGCTGCGAACGAGTAGTATGGAAAAGATTATTGCAACGCTTGCGGAGCTTGCTCTTGGTGCGGTCTCGCTTATTATTGCGTATTTCCTTGTGCCTTGGCTGAAGGAAAAGAGACTGATCGGTATCGTACGCAAGGCGGTAGAGGCGGCGGAAAAGCTATCGGAGCATCAAGAGCTCGATAAAAAAGAGTACGTGAGACGAGTGCTTGCCTGTGCCGGGGTGAAGATCAGCGATACAGTTGAGGCAATGATAGAGGGATGCGTGCTGGAGCTCGATCTGCTCATATCAAACGTGAAGGACCCCGAAAAGGATGATGAAGGGGATTATATTTATTAAGGAGGAAACTTATGGCATACGATCCATATAAAGCGGCAGAGCAGATAGTGCGTTACAAGGGTCACTGGAATTCCGCCTTGGCAAACGGCAGAAGTGCAGACGAGTATCACGAGAAGGCAATGTATTATTACGATGAGCTGCGAAAAAACGGATACTCGGGCATAGCGGATAAGCTTGAAAAATCGGACTACGGTCAGGCGCTTGATTATCTGGATACCTTAGAAAAGGATGCCGGCAAGTATGATGCAGATAAAGAGCTTGCATCATCAAGCGCAAAGCGCGAGTCGCTCGACAACAGACGTACCGAACTTTATGACAGACTGATGAGTGAATATAAAGCTCTGTACTCGGATGTTGAAAACGGAAAACTCTCTGATGAAGGTGAACGCATAATGAGTGAATTCCGCACCGCAGGCGAAAATGCCGCTGGTCATGGCGTGGCAGATAATGCGGCTGCGAACGGAGGAAATATTGACAGCTATGCGGCAGCAAACGCACACCGTCAGATGACGGATTATCTGAGTGCAGGCGCAGAAGCGGCAAAGAAGGCAGAATCCGAGCGCTCGGACAGACTTCTTTCTGTGCTTGACGGTATATACAACGCGGGCATGGGAATACTGGAGAGCGAGGAAAAAGGCATCGATAATGCCGCGTCCACAGCGTTTGACGTATATAAGACTGAGCAGGAGCGTGCTATTGCCGATGGAGAATGGGAGAAGATCACGGCAGAGGATTATTACGGCGACAGATATGAGAAGTATCTCAGTACTCTCGTAAAGCTGTATCCCGATTTTGCTGATGAAATAAACGATATCTTTCATTTTATCGGATGAGAAACACACGGCGCGGTGTGCTCGCTGGAAAGAAAAAGGAAAAATAAGGGAAAAGCGGTCGGAAACGATCGCTTTTCTTCCTTTTAATATAATAAGAGTGATTTGGGTGAAAATTCGGGCCAAAAAACTGTTTTTTCTGCATTTGGATGCGTTGTGCAATATGCACAAATACAAGGGGTGAAATTCTACGTATTTTCTATCAAAAAGTTTTTGAAAAAATTGTTAAAAAATATTGCAATGAGAGAAGACATTTGTTATAATAGTTCCGCTTGATATGCGTTGAAGCGAAAGGTTGCCGCGAAAGCGGGTAATTTTCGTGGAGTATGTCCGTTGACCGGGCGACAGCAAGCAACCCGCAAAAGTCGCTTTCCCGGATTCTTCGCAGTCCACTATGCGGAGAATACCGTTTTTTGTTGAAAGCGAAAGAAACACACGGAACGGTGTGCAAGCGGTTGATCGCCCAACTTTTTACCAAATAATATAAGGAGGCAAAGTCATGGCAGTCAACCAGAAGATCAGAGTTCGTCTGAAGAGCTACGACCACAAGCTCATCGACGCCGCAGCTCAGAAGATCGTTGAGGTCGCAAAGAGAAACGGCGCAACTGTATCCGGTCCCGTACCGCTGCCCACGGAGAAGGAGATCACCACTATCCTTCGTGCGGTTCACAAGTACAAGGACAGCCGCGAGCAGTTCGAACTCCGCACCCACAAGAGACTGATCGACATCGTCAACCCCACAAGCAAGGTTGCAGACGCTCTGTTTGCAATTGAGCTTCCCGCAGGCGTTGAGATGGAAATCAAGTCCTGATCACAATCGCATTCATTGACCTTTTGGTCAAGTTGGCGTACCGCAAAGCGGAAATCCAAACGCCAACCAATAACCGAAAAGGAGGAAATAGGTTACAATGAATAAGGCAATCATTGGCAAGAAGCTTGGTATGACCCAGCTGTTCGGTGAGAACGGTGAAGTCATCCCCGTGACCGTTATTGAGGCAGGTCCCTGCTTCGTTTCTCAGAAGAAGACGGTCGAGCGCGACGGTTATGCAGCAGTACAGCTCGCATATGAGGATGTTAAGGAGAAGCACATCAACCGTCCCGAACTTACCCACCTCAAGAAGGCGGGCATCACCCCCAAGAAGCATCTCAAGGAATTCAGACTCGCGGATGCGGACAAGTATGGCGTTGGCGATGTTATATCCATCGACACCTTCGCTTGCGGCGACAAGGTCGATATCACCGGTATAACAAAGGGACGCGGATACACCGGCGCAGTCAAGAGATGGGGACATCACATACTCAAGTCGGAGGCCAAGCGGTCTTAGGAAGACAAGACTCAC
>JAZQJQ010000120.1:0-6542 GCA_045541735.1 Eubacteriales bacterium | reverse complement strand
TGGAGGGCTGGGAGGTACCGTTTGCGAGAGGAGAAAGCGCACAGTCAACGATATCAACACCCGCAGAACATGCCATAAGGTTTGTCATATCGCCGGTACCTGTGGTGTTGTGTGTGTGGAGATGTATCGGAATACCAACCTTTTCCTTGAGACGCTTTACAAGGCTGTAAGCATCGTAAGGCAGAAGCAGATTTGCCATATCCTTTATACAAATAGTATCCGCGCCCATCTCCTTCAGGGTGCAGGCAAGGTTGACGAAATAGTCCTCGCTGTGCACGGGACTGACCGTATAGCTTATTGCCGCCTCGCAGGTTCCGCCGTACTTTTTTGTGTACTTCATTGCGGCTTCCATATTGCGGGGATCGTTGAGCGCATCAAAGATACGGATAACGTCTATACCGTTTTCGATGGACTTTTTAACGAAAGCCTCGACAACGTCGTCCGCATAGTGTTTGTATCCAAGCAGATTCTGACCGCGCAGAAGCATCTGAAGCCTGGTATTCGGCATAGCCTTTCTGAGCGCGCGGAGTCTTTCCCACGGATCCTCGTTAAGGAAGCGCATACAGGAATCGAAGGTAGCACCGCCCCAGCATTCAAGGGACCAGTAGCCTATCTTATCGAGCATCTCACACGCGGGAAGCATATCCTCAAGACGCATACGGGTAGCGGCCTGAGACTGATGCGCATCGCGCAGTATAGTATCGGTTATATAAAGTTTGTTTGCCATAGTAATTAACTCCTTATTTTAACCAAGCAGGCTGATAAGCAGACCTGCGGCGATAGCGGAGCCGATAACGCCCGCAACGTTCGGACCCATAGCATGCATAAGAAGGAAGTTGGAAGGATCAGCCTTCTGGCCTTCGACCTGAGATACACGGGCAGCCATAGGAACTGCGGAAACACCCGCGCTTCCGATAAGGGGATTTATCTTGTTTTTAGTGAAGAGGTTCATGAACTTTGCAAGAAGAACACCGCCTGCCGTACCGAAGGAGAAGGCAACGATACCGAGTGCCATGATGCCGATAGTCTGCCAGTTAAGGAAGGCTTCCGCGGTAGCAGTAGCACCTACGGTAATACCAAGAAAGATGGTAACGATGTTCATCAGCTCGTTTTGTGCGGTCTTTGCTATCCTGTCAACAACTCCGCATTCCTTCATGAGATTGCCGAGCATGAGCGCACCGATAAGGGGAGCAGCGGAAGGAAGAAGAAGAGAAACAAAAACGGTTATGACAATGGGAAAAACGATCTTTTCGGTCTTGGAAACGGGACGGAGCTGGCTCATCTTGATTTTTCTCTCTTCTTCAGTGGTGAGAAGGCGCATGATAGGAGGCTGGATAACGGGAACGAGAGCCATATAAGAATATGCCGCAACAGCAATAGGAGCAAGAAGCTCGGGAGCAAGAAGCGAAGCGGTATAAATGGAAGTAGGTCCGTCCGCACCGCCGATGATACCGATAGCTGCCGCCTGAAGCTGAGAGAAGGTAAGACCTTCGATGCCTACGGCGTTTATCACGCGGGCACCGAGGTAAGTGGTGAAGATGCCGATCTGTGCGGCGGCACCGAGAAGAAGGCTCTTGGGGTTAGCAATAAGCGGAGCGAAGTCTGTCATGGCGCCGACACCGAGAAAGATAAGGCAGGGATAGATATTGAGCTTGACGCCGAGGTAAAGGTAGTCAAGCAGACCGGGGGCAACCGCACCCTCACCGTGACCGGCAAAATCCGCCCAGTGAACGTATCCGTCAGCAAAAAGCTCGGGGTGGTACATTCCCGCACCGGGAAGATTGGTAAGAAGCATACCGAACGCGATGGGAAGAAGAAGCAGGGGTTCGAATTTCTTAACTATCGCGAGATAAAGGAGAACAAATGACACAAGAAGCATCACAAGCTGTCCCCAGTTATCCGCGAACATAGCAAAGCCTGTCGTGGACAGGAAGTCTTTAATTGCGGCCATTACGGATACCTCCGCTCACGCGATAACGCAGAGAGCGCTTCCGGAATCAACGGTTGCACCCTTGGAAACGGAAACGTTGCTTACGGTACCGTCGCAGGGCGCGAGGATCTCGTTTTCCATCTTCATGGCCTCAACAACAAAGAGAAGCTGACCCTTCTTTACGGATGCGCCGTTTGCGACGTTTACGGAAAGAACGGTGCCGGGTAGAGGAGAATTTACGGCAGTGCCTCCTGCGGGAGCAGCAGCGGCAGCAGGTGCGGCTGCGGGAGCGGCTGCAGGTGCGGAAGAGACGGAAGCAGCATCCGCTACCTCAAGCTCGACCTCGTATTTAAATCCGTTTACGGTAACTATGTACTTTTTCATTTCAGTATATCGGGGATATTCCCCATCCTCCTAATAATTAAATTTTCTTAAATGAATGAATGCGAAGCGCGGATACGTCGGTGCCGAGCTCTTCTGCTATCACAGCGGAAACAGCAGCAACGACTGCACCCTTCTCTTCTGCAGAAAGCTCACTCTGAACTGCGGGATCTGCCGCAGGAGTATGCGAACCTGCTGTTTTTTTTGAAGTAGCCGCAAAAATTTTTCCGAATACTGTGCAGATAAATATGATGCAGATCAGTCCGAAAAATACGGTTCCGAGACCAAGTGCCGCAACGGTAATATCGCTGTACTGAACTACCGGTTCAGCACTTGCCATCAAAAGCGCGTTCATAAATTCACCTCCATTGATGATCTTATATTTTATGGGAGAATACCATTCTCCCCCTTATACACTTAAATTTTATCATATGCAAGTCCGTTAGTCAATGCGAAAAAAATGAAAAACTTCCCGAAATAAGGCACGCCTTATCGGGAAGTTTTGTTGGATTGTTACATTTTTGTCAATCAGATTCCGTCAGCAGTCAGTATGTCAAAAAGCTCCTCCGTATCGTGAGCCACGGCATCGGCGCCCTCGTCCCACAGCTGTGCTTCGGACCGATATCCCCACGCTACACCCACAGCGGTAAGTCCGCTGTTTTTTGCAGTGCGCATATCTATGTGAGAATCTCCGATAAATGCTGCTTCGCTCTGCTCCACGCCGAAGTCCTTCAGCACCGTAAGAGTGGATTCGGGATCCGGCTTGGGTTCGTACGGTCCCTGACCTATCACTGCATCAAAATAATCCTTTCCAAACAGCTTTTCCGTTAGCGGAACAGTTATTTCGTGCATTTTATTAGTTACTATACCGATTTTAAATCCAAGCGCCTTCAGCCTTGTAAGCAACTCGTAAATACCGGGATAAGGAACCTCGGTCTTATGCCACACCTCTGCATATCTCGCCTTATAGTATATGAGAGCTTCATCTATTTTTTCGGGAGGAAAATCTGCAGGAAAAGCTCGGCGTACAAATTCCCTGCTTCCGTAATTGATACATTCAAGCAGCTCCTCGCGGCTTCTGGGAGCGCAACCGTAGTGGACGAGCGCCATATTCATTCCCTCGCGAAGTGCATCCATTGTATCCGCAAGGGTTCCGTCAAGATCAAAGATCGCGGCTCTTAACATAATATCTCCCTATCCTTATGCTCTGTCAAGCTTGAACACTCTTATTAGATCTTCTGCTATCTTACCCAGCGCCTCGGTATTTGCGCGGTAATAGGTACGGTTCGCATCTCTTTCCACTATAACAAGCTCCTGTTCTGCAAGCTGTGCCATATGGTGAGATACCGTTGCTGTCGTAAGCCCGAGCGCCTCTGCTATCTGAATACCGTACATCGGGCGTTCACTTGTTAAGCGGAGGATAGAGAGCTTGCTTGCATCTCCCATAACTTTAAGCGACTTGCACATAGACTTTTCGTCAAAAGGTTTTTCTGCTATCTTTTTGAGAGGAGTGCAAAGCACGCCCGCATATACGAAATCTATTATGCGCTCTCCGACGTAATCCATAACGTAAGCACTGTCGTGTGCCGCCGCTACTGTCGGAACCACATAAAGCACGTCAGGCTCCTTACCTTTTGCAACAGGGCAGAACTCACAGATAAGCTTCATTGGATCTGCGCCTGCGGTCATCTTGTAATTCGCGGTAAACCACTCAACGTGATGGCGCACAGTTGGATACTCGCGCACGAATATATCCCCGGCTTCAAGCAAAATATCAGCAAGCACGGAGCGCATCTGTTCAAAGCCGTTATAGAATGAGCACAGCTCCCACTTCAGCTCCGCAGATACCGGGAGCGCCGATATAAAATTAATAAACTCACCGTAGCTTTCAACCTTCACCTCTGCTTCAAGGGACGGAAATCTCTCGAGAAGCAAGGAATACATATTTGCAAAGAAGGTGGACTTGTTCTGAATTCTTATCTTTTCCGCATCATCGGGAAAAACGGGACGCTGCGAGCAGAACGCCGAATGAAGTATGTACGATGCAAGAGAAGCACCTATCTCTTCGCGGGTCACAAAAAGATGCTGCAAAACGTCATCGGCAAAGGTAAGATCGTTCACCACGGCTTCCGTAAACTCGATTATGGAATCAAAGCATCCGTCAAGTATCTGCGCTTCGGCACGAGTGGATGCGCGAAGCTCCTCTTTAAGATAACGAAAGCTTTTTCCGTCCGCCCAGTCGGTAATAAGGCGGGCGCATTCGAATATAACATTGGGTGTCTCCAGCAGTTTTATCTGCATATCAAATCTCCGTCTAATATAATATTTTCCCGAAATTCCAAATATTTCTGAAAAAATTATATCATTCGCCCGAAGTTTTGTCAATAGTGTCTTACAAAACATTAAATTGTTGTCTAATTTTCGTATTTCCAAATTCTGAATTGTCGAATTTTGAAAAAACTATTGCAATAAGCGAAACTGCGTGCTATCATATAATGTTGTTATTAATTCTTATAGGGGTATGTATTGTGAAAAGGCTCGATCTAAGAAATATTGCTATTATCGCCCACGTTGACCACGGCAAGACCACCCTAGTTGACGAAATGCTCAAGCAGGGCGGCATTTACCGCGAAAATCAGGTTACCGAAGAAAGAGTTATGGACTCGAACGATCTTGAAAGAGAACGCGGTATAACCATACTCGCAAAAAACACTGCGGTTCATTACAAGGACGTTAAGATAAATATTATCGACACTCCCGGCCACGCCGACTTCGGCGGAGAAGTCGAGCGCGTTCTTAAAATGGTAAACGGCGTTCTACTGCTTGTTGATGCAGCAGAAGGTCCTATGCCTCAGACACGCTTCGTGCTGGAGCGCGCGCTTTCTCTCAACCACCGGGTTATCGTGGTTATTAATAAGATAGACAAGCCTGATGCACGCCTTGAGGAAGTCGAAGAAGAAGTACTTGAGCTTCTGCTTGACCTCAACGCTACCGACGAGCAGCTTGACTCTCCCATGATATTCTGCTCCGGCAGAGCGGGCACCGCTTCCCTTTCTCCCTTTGAAGCGGGAACCGACCTCCGTCCGCTTTTCGATACCATTCTTGAATATATCCCCTCCCCGGAGGGAGACGACGAAGGGGAACTTCAGCTTCTCGTTTCCTCCGTCGACTACAACGAGTACGTCGGCAGAATAGGCATCGGACGTATCGAGCGCGGTTCTATCAAGCAGAATCAAGAGGTCATGATCTCCAACTACCACAGCGATGCCGCACCGAAAAAGGCAAAGATAGTTTCTCTTTCGCAGATCGACGGTCTTGGACGTGTACCGGTTACCGAGGCTAAGATGGGCGATATCGTATGCTTCTCCGGAGCTGAGAATATAAATATCGGCGATACCGTTACAAGCGTTGCGTGCGTGGAGCCGCTCCCATTTGTTAAAGTAAGCGAACCCACTATGGAAATGACATTCTCCGTTAACGACAGTCCTCTTGCCGGACGCGAGGGCAAGTTCGTTACCAGCCGCCATCTGCGCGACAGACTGTACAGAGAGACTCTCAAGGACGTTTCCATACGTATTTCCGACGGTGACACTACCGACTCCTTCCGTGTGGCGGGAAGAGGCGAGATGCACCTTTCCATACTTCTCGAAAACATGCGCCGCGAAGGTTATGAGATGTGCTGCAGCACTCCCAGAGTTCTATTTAAGGAAATCGACGGCGTTAAGCACGAGCCAGTTGAGCGCGTGACCATTGACTGCCCTCAGGATGTTGTCGGATCCGTTATGGAAAAACTCGGCGCACGCAAGGGCGAGCTGCAGGATATGGAGCTTCGCGGCAATAGAATGAAACTCATTTACCTCATTCCCTCCCGAGCGCTCTTCGGTTACAGAAGCGAGTTTATGACCGATACCAAGGGCGAGGGCATACTGAACACCCTCTTTGAAGGCTACCAGCCTTATAAGGGCGAGGTTACGGTACGCTACACCGGTTCCCTCGTTGCATCCGAAGCCGGCGAATCCACCTCCTACGGACTTTTCAACGCCCAGGACCGCGGTGCTATGTTCATCGGCGTTCAGACCCCCGTATACGAGGGAATGATCGTGGGCGAGTGTCCCAAGCAGGAGGATATTGCCCTCAACGTCTGCAAGAAGAAGCACCTGACCTCCATCCGCTCCAAGGGTGCGGATGAGGCATTGATCCTCACGCCTCCCAAGGTAATGTCCCTGGAGCA
>JAZQJQ010000119.1:0-46735 GCA_045541735.1 Eubacteriales bacterium | reverse complement strand
GTTTCAGTGAGACCTGCATACACCGCCTTAGCTTTCTGAAGCGCACCGTCCTTATTGGGATGCACTCTGTCCGTGCCTTGGTGGTGATGTACCTTCATATATTCTCTGGTTATAGAGTATACGTCGATAAACGTAAATCCCAGCTCATCTGCCGCTTGGTTTGTCAGGCGGGAGATCTCTCCGTTTGCAAGGTTTCGAACATCAGCACTTGGAGTGTATATACTGCTTGCTATGTATACTTTTTTTACAGTTGGAAGAGCTGCGTATTCCTCTGCAAGGCTCTTTATAGCTTTTACAAATTCTTCCTTTGCCTCTGCACACGACATACTGCGTATATCGTTGGTTCCAAGCATTATGATAACAACGTCTGCCTCGTATTTGAGGCTGTTACGGTACGGTGCGGTATTACGGTAATAAAGCTTTGCATCCTTAACGTTGTATTTGTTATCTGCGGCAAGCGCATACGCACCGCTTTGTCCAAAATTACCGACTGCATAATCCTTGCCGAGAAGCTTCTGCAACTGTGCGGGATAACCCTCAGATGCAGGTGCCGCAAGTCCGTATCCGTAAGTAATGCTGTCCCCTATGCAGGCTATTTTTACTCTGCTTCCATTGGCAGGTTCTATCTTTTCAAGCTCGCTCACTTTAATTTCCTCCGTAACAGGCTCAGTGACTATCTCGGTAGTGATATCGGCAGTGATCTCGGCAGTAACCCCGGTAGCCGACTCGGTCGTATCCTCTGCCGCAGGTTCCGTAGTAACGGCACCGCTTCCGCCGCCGCAGCTGCTAAGAAAAACACTTGCAAGTAAAGCTATTGCAATCAATACTCTTTTGCGCATATGTGCCTCCGTAACTAAACTTTTCTTCATATTATCACAAGCTTTCATTTGGGTCAATGGAATTTTCGTCAAATTTATTGTATAAAAGTTAACGGATGCAATAACTTACGTTTTGCATCCGTTGGCTTTTATCAGAGCTTGACCTTTATAACGTACTTTTTGATGTCCTTACGAAGCGGGCAGGCTATCTCCTTGGGTCTGTGCGCCTCGTGAGGCCAGAGCATTGCAAAATACCCTGCGTTTACCGCAACTCTTGCAATGGGATATACGTTCTCATCAGCCGCAAGCTTCAGCATATCCTTTGCTTCGTCATAAGGAACGGAAACGGAGAGCGCATCACGCTCGAAAACACTGATACCCTCGCTTCCGGTAATGGTCACCTGAATATCAATATACTTGTCGTGTGCCTCGATCTTGCATTCCTTAGGGTCGATAGCGGTATAGCTCATTGCCTTAATGAACATATTGTCGCCGTCCACCTCGTAGGTGCGCTCCTCGCAATCGGGGGTAAGCTGCGCAATAACAGGAGCTAGCTTTGCCATTTTGTCGGCAGGAAGATACTTGCCGAGGTTTTCAATTTTATCAAATACCATAATATGCCTCTTTTCTTTAGTTTGATTACTTTATTGTTTTATTGGTAAAATTGCCCTGAAGCTTGTTTTGATACTGCGCAGCACAGATGATGTTAACGTCACCCGTTACTTTTACACTGGTATCCTGAATTGCAATTATCTTTCCGCCAAACGTACCGCCGTTGATCTCAAGAGTGACTTTGCCGCTCATTACACATTCGTTACCGGTGGTATTTGTGCCGGTTCTGCCCACAACGTATACGTTTCCGCGGAATTCGCCGCCGTTGATTATCATCGTGCATTCTCCGTAGGTATTGTTCATTCCCGATGCAGCACAGAGATTGGTACCGGAGCTGCTTGTAAATACTCCGCCGTTTATCGTAACAGTTAGCTTGCCGTCTTCGGCAACTGCGCCGTGAGAATAAGAGGGCATACCTCTGCGGTTTCCTGTTCTTATATAAGACCAAGTGCCGCTGTTAACGATAACATTACACTCACCGTGCAATGTAGTTTCAGAAGCGGGCGAGCCTCCGATACCGATGTTAGCGCCCACAAGCAAAAGCATATCAGAGAATGAAGCAGTGGTCTTTGTACACTTAACGTCGCTACCGATAGTCACATTGTTGTAATTACACGTCAGTATAGATGCGTTAACTGCGGCGCAAATCTCGATCCCGTCGTAAACATAATCCCCGTACATCGAAATACAATGTGCCATTACAAGCTTTGCATTTGCAGTTTTACGGTAATCAACTCCGTCATAAACAGAAGTGACGGTAATTGGTTTCTCATTCTCCGGCAAATGCAAGGTATAGGTGGTAGTAGAAGGTCCGCACACAACAATCGTTCCCCCGTTTTTGCGGAGAAGACCTACAGCTTTTGCAAACGACTTGATAGCTTTCTGTGCAGTTTTTCCGTTTGCATTGTCGTTTCCGCTATCCTTAACGTACACAACTCCGGTATCGGAAACGGGATAGGAAGCTATCTCAGGCTCCGACTCCATCAAAGCGGCATAGAATGTCTTTGCCATCACGATATGACCGTCCGCCGCCGGATGCACACGATCTTTATCATAGTGATGATGTACATCCATATATTCCTTGGTCATCTCGAACATATTGATGTACGTAAAACCCAGGTCATTTGCGACCTGCTCCTGCAATCTTGCAAGCTCACCGTTTGAAAGCTGACGGATAACGTCTGCGTTAGATATAAAGATAGAGCTTGCAATGTAAACCTTTTTAACGGTGGGAAGCGCGGCGTACTCCTCGGCGATGCTCTTCAGACTTTTCATAAAATCGTCTTTGGCGGCATCACATGACATACTGCGGATATCATTTGTACCCAGCATTATTATAACAACGTCGGCATTAAACTTTAAGCTTGACTTGTACTCTGCAGTGTTACGGTAATAGAGTGCCGCATCTTTTACGTTATACTTATTGTCAGCAGGGAGAGCATAAGACCCGCTCTTACCGAAATTGCCGACCTTATAGCCGTTTCCAAGCAGTTTTTGCAGCTGTGTAGGATAACTCTGCGCAGCAGGGTTTGTCAAAGTTGCACCGTACGTTATACTGTCGCCTACGCACGCTATTCTTACAGTTTTGCCGTCAGCCGGTTCGATCTTTTCAAATTCGCTCAATTTTTCATCCTCCGGTTCAACTACGGGGTCGGTTACGGGCGGTTCAGTCGCAGGAGGCTCCGTTGCGGGAGGCTCGGTTGCAGGAGGCTCTGTTGCAGGAGGCTCGGTCGCAGGAGGCTCCGTTGCGGGAGGCTCGGTTGCAGGAGGCTCGGTTGCAGGAGGCTCGGTTGCGGGAGGCTCCGTTGCAGGAGGCTCGGTTGCGGGAGGCTCCGTTGCGGGAGGCTCCGTTGCAGGAGGCTCGGTTGCAGGAGGCTCCGTTGCGGGAGGCTCCGTTGCAGGAGGCTCCGTTGCGGGAGGCTCGGTTGCAGGAGGCTCCGTTACGGGATCTGTAGCGGGATCGATCACAATAGGAGTCGTATCTGTTCCGCCTCCCCCGTTGCACGCCACAAGAGTGCAACAGATAAACAATGCCATAAACAAGCACAAAAATCTTTTCATATATACCTCCGATAATCTAAACTATCGTTTTTATAGTATCACAACCGCGCTCCTAAGTCAATGATTTCCACCCATTTAGCAATAAAACAAAAGCTCTGCACAGCAGAGCTTTTGTTTTATTATCAGAACACGGGATATCCTGCGGCTATATGCGCATCATACAGTTCGTCGCACATTGCCTTGATATCGTCAATAGAAAGCTCTGCGGCTGTATGAGGCTCAAGCATTGCCGCGTGGTAGATGGCTTCCTTCTTCATAGTGACTGCCGCTTCTATTGTAAGAAGCTGAACGTTGATATTTGTCATATTCATTGCCGCAAGCACGGGAGGAAGCTCACCGACGTAAGTAGGTTGAATGCCGCTTCCGTTAACAAGGCAGGGTACCTCAACGCAGGCGTTTGCAGGCAGGTTGGTTATAAGTCCGTTGTTGATCACGTTACCGCCGATGGCATACGGCTTATTGCAGAGAATGGACTCCATTATGTACGAAGCATATTCGCCCGTGCGCTTTGGGTGCTGAACCTCAATACCGGAGAGTATCTCGTTTCTGCGTTTTTCCCATTTCTCTATCTGCCTTACGCAACGTCGGGGATATTCATCAAGCGGAATATTGAAGCGTTCAATAAGCTCGGGGTACTTGGATTTTATGTAGAAGGGATTATACTCCGCATTGTGCTCACTTGACTCGGTTACGTAATAACCGAAGTTGTTGATATAGTCCATGCGGACCATATCACCGTGCTTTTCGTTGTTTACGGTCTTTGCCCTCTCCCTTATCTCCGGGTAAAGGTCCTTACCGTCCTTATCGTATATCTCAAGAAGCCATGCCATATGGTTGATACCCGCAACAAGAGAATGTCCGTACATTGAGTAATCCATTCCGAGATGCTCCATACATCTCTTTGCGACCACCTGTACGCTGTGGCATAGTCCAACCGTCTTTACCTTCGTGTATCTCTGCATATAGCCGGAGAGAATCGCCATCGGATTAGTGTAGTTCAAGAACCACGCATTAGGGCAGACCTCCTCAATATCTGCGGCAAATTCCTTTAATACGTGAATGGTACGCAGACCGCGGAATATACCTCCTATGCCGAGTGTATCGCCTATCGTCTGGCGAAGACCGTATTTTTTAGGTATCTCAAAATCAAGAATGGTGCAGGGATCATAGAGACCGACCTGAATAGTATCTACAACGAAATCCGCACCGCGGAGTGCATCCTTGCGGTTATCAACTCCGAGATATTTTTTAACCACCGCGCGGTTTTCATTTACCGTAGCATTAAGCGACTCAACGACCAGCATAGATTCGTCAAGACGCTTGCCGTCTATATCGTAAAGCGCTATCTCGCACTCGCGAAGCTCGGGCGTGAGCATTATATCTCCGATAAGATTTTTAGTAAAAACTGTGCTTCCCGCCCCCATGATCGTAACCTTCATATCTGCCTCCTTCAAGTTTATAGTTTGATTGTATCACGTACAGAGGCGCAGTTAAATAGAATACAGCGACGGATAACTTGTAATTTTGTGCACATTAAAGTATATAACTCCTTGACTTTACCGATTTTTCTTGTTAAAATCTAAACGCGGAGGTAATTATGAAATTATACACACTTCAAAAAATGTCAGGGGCTCCGATCTCGCCTGTTAACGTAGGATTTGAATATTGCCGCCCAAGCCACAGTTTCGGTCCGTCAACACGAAGCCATCTGCTTATTCACTACGTTTTGGAGGGAAAAGGATACTTCACAACCCCGAGAGGAGAATACGAAGTAACCGAAAATATGTGCTTTATAATACGCAAAGGCGAGGTTACCTACTACAAGGCGGACACCGCCTCCCCCTGGCATTACGTATGGATAGGTTTTCACACCGCCTTCCGCGTTCCCGACTGTTTAAAAAACGACGTAATTGAGGCGCAATTTGCACGAAAAAGTTTTTTGGAGATCGAAGAAGCCTACAACCGTCTAAAAAACGCACAAAACGACGGAACAAAAGAGGCATTCATTGCCGGAAAAATCGCGGAGATACTGACCCTATTTCATATATACACCACAATAGACAGCACGTCCCCCGCAAAAAAGCTTACGGAGGCAGCGAAGAACTACATTGACCAAGAGTATGCAAGCGACATGACCGTATCGGATATTGCGCGGCGCTTCAACCATGAAAGGACGTATTTTTCTCGCATTTTCAAGCAGGAGGAGGGCATCTCCCCAAAGGAATATCTTGTTACTCGTCGCCTTACCGAAGCCGCAAGGCTGATGCTTTATCACGGTTTTTCTCCCACTTTAGCTGCAAATGCCGTAGGCTACGAAGATATATACCTTTTTTCCAAAATGTTCAAAAGCAGATACGGGATCTCCCCGCGAGAATACTTAAAAAGAAATTCCGCAGGAAGTAATAATATAACCGAGACGTAAATATACTGTAACAAAAAACGCGGCTCTGCCGTCGGGAAGGATATGTTATGTTTATTTACGCTTTGCGCGCAACAACTCTCAAGCTGTTCGGCATAGTACTGCTGGCGGCTATACTGCTTGTTTCCCTTGCTGTTATGATACCCGTATACGGAAATGAGCCGCTTGCAACCGCAACGGAAGAAAAAGAGATCAACTACTCGAAGATCAAAACTAACGATGACAGACTGAATTTTTTAAAGCAATACGGCTGGGAAGTGCAGGAAACACCCGAAGAGGAGGAGGTGCGTATGCCCTCTGAATTCGACCGTGTGTTTGCAAGCTACAACGAGATACAAAAAAGGCAGGGGCTTGACCTTACCAAGTATGCGGGAAGAAAGGTAATGCGCTACACCTACAAGTTGACAAACTGGCAGGACAGCGCCAAAGAAGTTTATGCAACCGTGATCGTTTACAAAAACCGCGTTATCGGCGGTGACCTCTGCTCCCCCGGAAGAGATGGATTTGTGCTTACACTCGATGGCAAGTAAAAAAACAGCGCTGACTCAAATTCTGAGTCGGCGCTGTTTTATCATTAAATCACTTTACCATCTGTCTTTTATCTCAACAAGCTCGGCGCTGTAAATATCGAGAATACTGCCGGAAAAGTCCATCCTTACCTTGTAGTCTGTTCCATTTTCTGCAATAACAGGAACGTAAACCACGCCCATTCCGCTTTCTCCGGTTGCGTGGAAAGGTGCGGAAGCATAGTTCATTCCGTCTACAAGGATCTTTCCGCGCACTGTTACGCCGGTAGTATTCGCAAATGTCAGCTTGAGATAATACTCCTTGTGCTCATCAGACTTTACGTTAAAGGTAACATTGTAGGAATAGCGGTCATTTTCATTCTTGTTCTCAAACTCGACCGTACCTGCCGCTCTCTCATCGACACGGATAACGTAAACTTCGTCAACGATCGCATACTTGTGCTCGGAAACGCCCGCCGGAACGGATAAGCCTATCGTTACACTGTCGGAATCGGCAGTAAACACTATCTCGCGTTTTACGTAATAGGACTGATCGTATACGGTAACGAAGGTCTTTTCACCGCCGTTTATTACATACATATCAGTCGCAACTCCTGCGGCACTGGTTATATATGCGGAAAGTCTGTAAGACTGACCGGCAACAAGTCCGGTGATCTTTCTTTCAAGAACTGAACCTGCTTCACAACCGCTGAGCTTTGCTCCTCTCTCACCGGAATACGAGCCCTCCGCATTCTCAACCTTGCCGCTTACAGTATATCCATTAAGAGTTCCGTGCTCAAATTCATCCGCAAACACAGTCTTAGTAACTGAAAGAGTATTTTCGGGAATGTAATAATTGCCGTTTTCGATCTTTCCGCCGTTTGCAAGCAGATTGGATTCGAAATTCTGCTGGTAAAGATCAAGCATCTCCTGCATACCAATGCGGTCGGGAAGATCTATGCAGTACATCCAATAAGCTTCTTTGGTTCCCTCGCCCGGCAGATTAACTACTACGCCCTTACCGTCCTGCCATACCTTTTCGTTAATTATATTTTTGCTTGTATCGTCAATTCCCTTCCAGCCACACATCACCGCAACAGCGGAAAGACCCACGGGCGTGGTGCTGTCGCCGCCATGTCCCGCAAGGCTGATTATCTTACAGGTCTCATAGAAATCGCCGTTTCCGTAAAGAAGACCGATAAGTATCATTGCGCAGTTTTGAGAGGATTCACCGACTTTGCCGTTACTGTCATAATGATTCTGCCAGCATGCCTCGGTTGCGTGAATAACGGCGCGGCGCCAATCATTGGGATATTTTTCGTAAAGCTCAAATACCTTATCAACTACCTCCCATTGCCAGCTTCCTTCAACAAATACCGCTTGCGCCTGACGCATCATCGTGGGAATGTCGGATTCAAGATATGCCATAGAAATAAGGGCAGTAAAATATTCAAGCCAACGGGTTGGGTCGCGGTCGCTTGTTGCGCTTCCGAACACCCTTGCCTGAGAAACAGCTACGTTTGGCATACCGGCGGCACTGAGGCCGAGAGTTTCGTTCCCGATATAAGGCTCTCCGTTTATGTTATACATATTGCCGTATTCAACGTTTCCTGCGAAAGATGGGAGATAGCCGTGTTTTTTCATAAGTCCGTACGCACCGTAAGACCTATGTCCGCCACCCATATCATAAACGTTGTATTTGATCCAGCCGTCGGTGATCACCTTCGAAGAAAACGCACCGTACGTATCGTACATATCACGCAGAATGTACTGGTCAAGAATGTCTATGCTGTAATCATCATCGTTCCAAACTTCCCACAGCTTTGATTTTTCGTTGTAAAGAAGCTTATCCTCGTGTGGGTTTTTGGAATTATATTCTGCATAAGGTCCGTTGCAAAGCTCAAACCAATCATCCGGCATGGAAAGTGTTGCACTTCCATCTGAGTTGCGCTTGAACTCATATCCGGACAAAAATCCGACAAATTGAGCAAGGAAGCCTGCCTTTGTCTTGTCTTTATAGGTTTCTATCGGCAGAACGTAATACCCGTTCTCCGCCTTCAGCTTTGTTGCTCCCGCTTTGGAGGCGGTCTCCGCCTTGATCACTGCACTCTTTAGCTCTTTTTCTGTAAATGCACCGGCAAGGATGAGGTTTTCCTTTACGGTCTTGCTGTTTTTTGCGGTTGCATACAGCGTATTCCAAGCATATTCGAGGGTGCTTCCGTAGGTAAGAACGGTGCTGTCGTTTGCAAGCGCAGAGGTCATTCCCGCTTTATGAGCAAGCTCAAAAGGTGCGCTCCATACGAATTCGCCCTCCGTATCACTGTATCCCACAGAACGAAGCAGGAAAGTAAGATAATGCGCAAGCGTTGCCTCTTCACTAGGTGCAAACTCATCCTCGGAGATACCGAAGGTGATTCCCTTTGCATAGGCATACGCTACGTATTTGTATGCCCACTCCGGCACGTCGTTAAACGGATGGCTGTAGAATCCTGCACGCGCTTCCCTTTCTGCGCCCATAAAGCGCACGACCGCAACAAGTGCATCAAGGCGCGTTACTGTGCTTTCATACGCGGTTTCGCTGTTTTTAAGAAGTCCGAGCGAAGTAAGTCCGGTCTCATAGCCATTGTAGGTGTTTATTTCGGGCGTCTTTTCTACTATAGGCTCTGCCGGTCTGGCAAAAGATGCGGGAAGCTTGGAAATATCCTCAACCACGTCAAAGTTTTTGGACACAGTCTTAAAATAGGGGCTGTTCTTTGCTTCCTCGCTAACGTAAAGCTCGGTTTTACCGATAATCTTCAGATCTGCGCTTGGGGTCGCACTGCAATTCCATTCGAATTTGAGTATATTTCCGGAGCGCCATATGAACCTGTAAGAATTTGCGGTAGTTATCTGCGTACAGCCATAGAAAACACCCACTCTGGCTTTGTCCGTGATCTCTATCTCTACGTCACCGACAATGGTGGACATATAATATGCAACGGAACCGTGAAGGGTCGAAACGTCTGCAGTTCCGCCTATCTTTATATGCGCGGTGCCGGGATAATCACCCGTCATCTCTCTGGAATAAGCAACGATATAAAGCTTGGAGCCGGAAAGAACGGTAATATCAGTATCTCTGCTGTCAAGCGCCGTGGCACTGCCCACACCGCTTGCGTAACCGCCTATAACGGTAAAGGACTTTTCAACACCGCTGCCGGTCAGCTTAGAACCACTTATCTTTACTCCCTCTCCGAGCGTCACCGGATTATGCTGAGCAACGAGCAGATAATATGCACCCGTGCAGTTGATATTTATGTTTTCAAATACTGTCTTACCGCAGCACGCAAAGCTGTACGCATCGGAAGAGAACACCGCGCCCTTAGTGCGGTAATCAATTCCGCCGAAAACGGACGTGACCGTCACAGAACCCGTATACTCTGTTCCGTAATCAAAAGCTCCCGTTTGAGTAAATGCGCCGCAAATTACGACAGTACAATCCTTTGTGAGATCAAGTGCACCGTAGGCAAGCTCAAGGCTTCCGAGGGGTGTATCGGCGGAAGAACCGTCGCCCTTTGCGCCCGATTTAAGATATACGGTCTGTGCGTTCTTTACGGTTTCATAGAGCTCGGTATCGTCTGTTTCGTTTACCTCATCGAACTGAGAAACGATATCGTTATAATTCTTTGCGGATTTCAAGCTTTTTGCAACGTTGAGCACCTTTTTGCCCGTAACCGTGAGATTGGCACCGGATGAATACTTACAGTTCCACTGTATCTCCTCAATAGTTCCGCCCGTCCAGGTGAACTCATATCCGCTTACTGTGGCAGTCTCGGTCGCGCCGTAGAATATCTTGACGTACGCGTTATCTGTAACTTCAACGTTCACCTTGCCCATTTTGCCGCTTGAGCAGCTGACAGCGGAACCGTGAACGACTGCGGATGCAGTTCCACCAACCTTGATGGTTGCCTCTCCCGTGTAGCTTGCACGCATCCCTCTTGAATAAGGAATGAGATAGTAATTAACACCGGAAAGCACGGTAATACTCGTATCTTTGGGAGAAGCGGAGGGATCGTTGTATCCCGTATAGAATCCGCCGACTATGCAAAAGGAATTGGATGTGGTTCCCCCCTTAAGCTTCGAGCCGCTTATAGTTACGTTTTCGCCCATCGTAACGGGATGGTGTCTTCCGATAAGCGTATAATTAGCGCCGATTGCTTCTATCTTTATATCACGGAACTCTGTCTTTCCCGAGCAGGCAAATTGCACGGCATTCACTTTAAATACAGCACCGCTTGTCTTTGCGTAGTCCTTTCCGTCATAGATCGAGGTAAATGTCACGCTTCCCGTATAATCCTTGCCGCTGTATTTAAAATTAGCGTTTTGCGTAAACGGACCGCAGACGACAATAGTGCAATCCTTTGTAAGATCAAGTGCGGAGAAAGCATCCTTGAGAGTTCCGACCGGCGAAGCGGCAGACGAGCCGTCTCCGGTGCCCTTATCCTTTAAAAATACTACTGTCTTCTCCTCTGCTGCAGCAATACCGAAAAACGGCAGCATTGCCGTAAGCGCAACAGAACACATCAGAAATAATATGAACTTTTTCATGCTTTTATCTCCCGAGAAACGCAAAATTCAAGAAAGGCCGCGTCTTTTTTATTATTATATCTAAAGCCGAAAGAAAAAACAATACACGCTTGTCGCAAAATGTTTCAATATATGAAACCACATGAAAAAGCAAAAATCCCCTTTTGATAAGCAATGCCCATCAAAAGGGGATTTTTTTACTTAGCGTAATATTCGCGGATAGACTTATTTGTGTTATCAATAAGCTCGTCAAGTGCTTTTGCGCTCTTAACGTTCGTGATCCTCTGGCGCAGAACGTAGCCGTTCATATTGCGCATTGCATCAAAGTTTAGTCCCTCTCCCGTTTCCGCCTTGTTGTCGGGGAGAATAACCCTTATAAGCTCGTCAACGATGTGCTTGGGGAAGCGCTTATCGTGGAAGAGATCCTCAAACGTAGTGTTCTTTGTGATAACGGGAACAGAAACACCGTCATCAACACTTACGTTTACGCAAAGACGAATATCTCTGCTGGATGCGCCGGCACTGATCGTATAATCTCCGCCAAGCACGCGGTAATCTTTTAGCTTCGTATCATATACGCAAAATGCTCTGTCGCAAAGCTCAAATACCACTTCCTTTTCCTCGCCTGCTGCAAGCTCTATCTTCTCAAAATCAACAAGCCACTTATCGGGTCTTGCAAAGCCGAACGAGCTCTCACCGATATAAGTTGATATAACGGGATGAGGACAAGCAGAGGCGTAAAGCTGAACTACCTCTTTTCCTGCTCGTGTTCCTGCATTCTTTACGGTCACGGTCACGGTCTTGCCTTCTGATTTTATGGAAGTATACTCAAACTCAGTGTAGGAAAGTCCGTGTCCGAACGGGAACAGAACGTCCATCTTACGCTTATCGTACCAGCGGTATCCTACGTATATATCCTCGCCGTAGAAGCATTCATCTCCGTCGCCGGGGAAATTGAGATAAGCGGGGTTATCCTCAAAGCGGATAGGATGAGTCTCCGCAAGCTTGCCGGAGGGATTGACTTTACCGAACACTATTCTTGCAACGGCTCCGCCCAGCGCCTGCCCGCCGAGATATGCGTGAAGTATAGCGGGCGCTTCGTTTACCCAAGGAAGCTCGTTAGGGCTTCCCGCCATGAGAACTACGGCAACCTTATCGCAAACATCGCATACTGCCTTGATAAGCTCGTTATGAGCAGGCGGAAGTTTCATATGTCTGCGGTCTCTGCCCTCTGTTTCATAAGAATCCGGCATTCCGGCAAAAATGAGCGCCCTGCCGCACTTCTTAGCAGCTTCGACTGCCTCAGCGATAAGCTCTACATTTGTCTTGTGCTCAGAATCGTAACCGGGAGCATAGGTTATCTCAACTCCGTTTTCTGCATTGAGATATTCGGTAATATCATCAACACGCAAAGGCTCTACGTGGCTGGAGCCGCCGCCCTGGAAGCGCGGCTTTTTCGCAAATCCGCCGATGACCGCAAGAGGTCTGCCGCTTTCAAAGGGGAGTACCCCGTCGTTTTTAAGAAGCACCATACACTCCTCTGCTGCCTTTGCAGCCGCAAGATGGTGCTCGTCTGCGGAGAACGTTCCCTTCTCTGCTTCGGGCAAATGGCGGAAGATAACGCCAAGTACGTTTGCGACGGATCTATCTATCTCTTCCATAGTAATAATTCCGTTTTTATATGCCTCAAGCACCTCGGCATCGCGTATTCCGTTCGCAGGAGGCATCTCAACGTCGGTTCCTGCCTTGTATGCGGCAACGCGGTCGCTTATTGCATTCCAGTCGCTCATTACGTAGCCGTCAAATCCCCACTTTCCGCGAAGAATGTCGGTTACAAGCTCCTTATCCTCGCCCGCATATTTGCCGTTTACACGGTTATATGAGTGCATAACGGTCTCAACGCCGGCTTCGCGCACTGCCATCTCGAAGGAAGGAAGATATATCTCGTAAAGCGCCCTCTCGGAAAGATTGGCACTTGTGGAGAATCTGCGCGTTTCCTGATTATTTACGAAGAAATGCTTTGCGCAAGCAGCAACGCCCTCGCCTTGTACGCCGCGGATAAATGCGGAGGATATCTTACCGGAAAGGTAGGGATCCTCGGAATAATACTCAAAGTTTCGTCCGCACGTGGGAGAGCGCTTTATGTTCATACCGGGGCCGAGAAGTATGGAGACACGCTCCGCTCTGCATTCCTCGCCTATATTCTTACCAACGCGCTCGGCAAGTGCGGGGTCCCAAGAGTTTGCCATTGCGCAGGCAGGCGGAAAGCAGGTAGCCTTTACGGTATAGTATTCGCCTTTTTCGTTCTTATCGCGTTTGCGGAGTCCGTGAGGTCCGTCGCACATCATTATTTCGGGAATTCCGAGTCTCTCAAGCGACTCGGCATGCCAGGCATCGTGACCCGAGCAAAAGGAGATCTTCTCCTCAACTGTCATTTGATCGATTATGGACTTGATCTGTTCTTTTGTCATTTACTTATCCTCCTTATTGTTTGTTGAGAACTGAGTATTTATCGTTTTTACCTTCACTTCGGCAGCTCGCTTATTAGTTTCATATATATTTACGAAATCATTTTTGCTTGCTTTCATCATATTTGTGAGCTTTCCGGTGAAGTCTCCTATCAAATAGTAAATACCAAGGTCAAAGGTTCTGGAAGCAAAGATGATGTCAAGGCATTCCTTGCTTTCATCGTCTCGCACGTCTCTTCCCTTCAGTGTCTGCTCATAATAAGCGGGGGTTACTATCTGCTTTGATAAATATGCAAGCATTTCAGTAATTGCTCCAGTGACCTCTTCATCCTCTACAAACGACTCTACGCAGTACATTACAGAGTAAGTTGCTGCAAGATATCCGCCGTATTCTCCCTGCCCTTCATTGAACATAGGATAAGGAATAATGCCAAAATCCATTTTGGAATCACGTAAAAGCGGTACTGTGCTGAACATAGTTGTAAAGAACAATGCCTTGCCGTCGGCGAACATCGGTGCCATCTTATCCTGCCATCTGCCGCTTGTCGTTCTGTTAACGTAATTATAACTGTGCTCAGTATCAAACAGCAATGTAGTTACTTGCTCAACAAGCGAAACGTTCTTTTCGCTGTACATTGTAAGAACTATCTTGCCGTCTTCATCCACACCGGCGATCTTTGATTTGGCACCTGCAAGCGATGCCTGAAGAGCGTCATTCCACGAAAGCACTCCGAAACGGTCGTTCTCATCCATTTTGTCATCGCCGTTCAGATTATCGGATACCATTCTCACATATTCCTCAAACTTGTCATATGTCCACTTTTTATTTTCAACAAGTTCGTAAATATCTTTTATCTGACGTTCATCCGCGATGCTCTTTGAAAACAGAATACAATGTGTAGCAAGATTATCAACAACGCTGATATCTCCCGTGGTATAAAACATCTTGCCTCCGACGCACAGATCCTTATTCGCCTGCTGATCCCACCAGCTCTTGGAAAGATCTATATACGGCATTTCCTTCAGATCGTATGCATAGCCGTTAAGAGCTACCTGCGGAGCATCGAACGTACCTACTGCACATATATCATATGAGCTCTCTCCCGCAACGTAATCATCGCGCATTCGTTTAAATCCGGGGCCGTTTCCCCAAGAAGCGGCAAGATCCTTGACGTTTGTCACGGTGCAGTTGAAAAAGCTCTCCACACGGGAATTACGGTCAAAGATCGCCTCGTTTACAACAGCGAATCCGTCATTATCGTTGGCGAAATCGTTAAAATCGTTAACGCTGAGTCCTGACATAAGCATCACAAACTCATATCCGTCAAAATTGGTATCATCCGGCATCTCGGGGTATTCCGTAGTCACTGGAGGCTCGGTAGCCTCAGGCTCGGAAGTAACGGGGTCCGTAACAGCAGGTGTAGTTTCTGTGGGTTTTGTGCTGCCGCAGGCTACACAAGTAATAAGCATTGCAAACAAAAGTAATAAAGCAATCGTCCGTTTCATAGTAACCTCCATTATTCAAAAGTAATTTCAAACCACGTATCGGTCTTTTCCAGATCAACCGATGCAAACGTGTCATTTTCAAAGCTGCCATCCTTATCCTTGTTTTTCAGTATTGCCGCAAAACGAAGGATACCGTCAAAGCCGATCATATCAACAGGAATGGCTATCTCTGCGGAATAGCCGTTTTCATCTCTGCCCTTTTTTCCTATCTCTCCGTTAAAGGCAATGGCACACGATATACCATCTGAGTCTTTTCGGCTGTACTGACCTTTTTCATTACGCATAAACTGCGCAACACCTTCACATCCGACGGTCAGCTTGTAAAATCCGCCGTCATCCGTGGAAAAATAAAGAACCTGCTCATCTTCGTTTTTGTTAATATATTCATCAAGACGCTGGCAGAGAATATAAAGCTTATCTTCGTCGCAAGCAAATCTAAAAGTGCACTGTGCCTGAGAAACAGATCCGAGAAACAAAGCTTCACGGTTTTCTTTCCATTCAGATGCATCTCCGTCGATCACCGAAGCCATTTTCTTTGCTTTGATATCGTGATTCAGGTAACTGCTTCCAACCGCCAGCATACTGTATGTATTGCCATCCGAGGGTGAAGGCTGATAATCTGTTGCAAAGGTAACTCTGTGAGAGCCTGTCACCTCCATACACGCCCACAATCCGCTCACCTTTCCCTCTAAAGGCACGATCTCATTAGAAAAGTTCTTTGCTTTCTCATTTCCCGTTCTGAGTCTCAGAAAAGTTCCGCGCGTATATGAGAGAATCGTTTCTCCGCTTTCAAAAACCGCAAGATACGGCGCAACGCCTGAAATGAAGCTTGTCACCCTATCCTTTGGTCCTACCTCATCAATTTTTAGCGGTATTGCAAAATTGTCGTAAGACCATCCAAGCGAAATGCCGAATTTTTTATCGATAGTCTGAGTCTCGCAAGCAACGGCTATCGTGCCGTCGGCAAGCTCAATGGCAACCGGCATCTGATCGTTGAATATCTTTTTTCCGTCAAGATTTCCGACGTAACATTGCATGACCCTATCCGCCTCAAATGGGGTGGCGGTAACATTCGGCGTAAAAGTCTTGCCTCCGTCGAAAGAGCGTAGTATTGCGGCTCCGGAGGAGCGGATCGTGCTATTATAGCCGTAAAGTGCGATGTACGGAGCGGTGTGCGTAAGATATACCTGCACCTCCCCGCTTGAATGCTGAAGCACGCACGGCTCCCATGTGGTACCGACGTAAATGATCTGTTCATCGGACCATGTCTTACCGTTATCGGTGGAGCGCTTCATCATAAGACCGTTGCGCTCCGGATATTTTGTGTAATTCTCGAGCGTTCGGTAACAGCACACAACAAGAATGTCTCCGTTTTCAAGCACTGCAGCATCCGCCGTTGCAAATGCACGTGTGTCGCCCCATTCGCTCTTATAGGAGGAAAACAACGGTAAGGGTCTTGACCATTCAACGAGATCTGTACTCGTTTTGTAATATATATCCGGTCCCCAACGACCGTTTTGGAAAAACATTATATAGCTTCCGTCCGTAAGCTTTTTAAGACGTGGATAGTACGAGCTGTCACCAACAAGCTCCGTACTTTTAAAGATCTTTCCCGTGCGGAAGTCGAATTCAAGTGAGCTGCGTTCGGTTTTTCCGTTGTGCGAGCCTTGGACGTGCGCAATATTTAATTCTGAAATACTATCTAACATAACACCCTCCCTTTCCTCGGGTTGCGTTGTTGTTTCCGCCGTCACCGTGAGAGCTTCAGTAGTCGATGCAACGGTAGTCTCCGTAACGGGAGATCCTCCGCCGCAAGATGACAAAAAGCCAAGCATCAACAGCACGGCAACAGGACGAAGTATTGGTTTTTTCATAAATATCTCCAAAAAGTTTTGCTCTTGCATCTTTACAATAATACATTTTGATGTTATAATGCAAGACAAAAGAAATAAAGGATAGGACAGATATTGCGGTTGTGGAGTGATAAATATGGAAAAAGCAGAAGCAATGTACGAAAATAAATGGAATGCGCTTTGCACTTGGGATAGGATAAAAGCGGATTTTCCGCCGCATTTTCACTCCTATGCGGAGCTGCTTGTAGTAAAGGGCGGAATTTGCAACGTTACGGTGGATTTTACCGAATACAGAATGCAAGCGGGCGATGCAGTGATCGTTTTTCCGAATGTTATTCACTCATATTCGGCCGTCGAATCTCCTGTAAAAAACCTCACGTATATGCTTCCCCCCGAGTTTTTTCCGTTGCTCGCCGAAACGTTTGCCGCATTCCGCCCGTCAGATCCGATACTTCGCGGCATATATAAAAATCCGGAATACCGCAAGCTTATGGAAAGCGCGCTTGTTGAGAATAAAAGCGGAAGACCGTTCGGACCGCCTGCTGCCGCAGGCTATCTCGCGCTGCTTCTCTCCAAAGTTCTTTCCGGAGTAGAACTTCTTCCCGCATCAAAGGATATTTCATCTGAAGGGCGCATTCTTGCCTATTGCGGAAAACATTTTATGGAGAATATCACGCTTGAGACACTTGAAAAAGAATTACACCTGAACCGTTTTCATATCTCTCACCTGTTTAATGACAGACTGCACATCTCCTTTTCAGCTCTTCTCAGGCGCTTGCGCGTGGATGAAGCCTGCAAGCTTCTAAAAAACGGTGTTTCCGTAACTTCCGCCGCGTACTCGTCCGGGTTCGGCTCGCTCCGTAACTTTAACCGCGCATTTGCCAAAGAAAAAGGTACCACCCCGAGCGAATACGCAAAAAAACACTCAAAATAAAGACTTATATCAAAGAACGGTTGGATTTTACTCCAACCGTTCTCTTTAGTTTTTGCCAAATTTACTTGATGTTTGTTATTGCGCCAATTTTTGTTTTGACAAACCGGGGTTTTCACGCTAACCGTCCCTCTCCTATTGTAGGACACTCCCATCCTGCCTTTGTATCCATCCCGAATTTTTTGATAGACCAATGCTTAAGCCTGTATAAAAGCTGTTTGTCTGTATACCACCAGGTGTCTGAAATGTACCAGACAGAATCGATGAGTATATTCTTATCTTCAATCAAGAAAAAGCACATTTGTCCCGAGCCAATTCCTACACCTATTGAATCATTCAAGGCATAAAACCTCGCATCAGGAACTTCAAATTTTTTTGCTATCTTTTTGGATATAGCTTCGTTGAAGGCGGGAATATCGTATAAAGGCTTTATCGGCATATTGTATAAATATTGTACGAAAAAATCAATGGTGTTCATATTATTAAAATCATTTATGATTTGATCTATTGAACGACCGTTGGCTTTCCAATATCGATAAACAGCACTTGGGTAATCCCATTCAAAAACTCTACTGCCATGTACGATAAAAGGTCCTTGAAACGTGTATAACACAATTTCATTATTTTGCAGTTCCATAGAATATCTATTGGAGATTTTTATAGTTTTTGCAAAATAATCATTTGATCCGCAGCGCTCAGCTTCAAGAAATTTTTCCTTCAGAAACTCGTATGAAAGATCATCTTCCAAAACATTCTTCAACAATACTTCCTTTGGATATTTTATCAACAGATCATTCAAAGATTGATAGTTGAAGCAGTCGTCACCTTGCTCATTTAGGAAAAATAGTATTGAAATTGAGGGATTTATTGATGATAGCTTTCTAAACACTTTTGTTTGCAACATAATTCACTCCTTGAGATCCCAATAAATATGCACGGATATTTTCTGCGGCTTTGAATATATATTTATGTGAAACACAGGGGACGAAACACAGGGGACGGTTCCTTGTGTTCCGGTTATATAGCACTCGGTAGAACGGACTATAACTCCGTCCTCGTACACGTAATTATACTCTTTTTCGCCTGTAAAGTCAACAGAAAGCAAGAACGGTTGGATTTTACTCCAACCGTTCTCTGTTATATCTGCCGTTAATCGCTCATTATTTATATATCCGCATCCTTGAGATAAAGCTTGCCGTATTCGGCGATGTATTCCTTTCTACCTGCGAGGTTATCTCCAAGCAGGAGATCGAACATCTCCTCGGTTTCGCGCTCGCCCGTTGAGGTAACGGCAACAAGCCGGCGCGTTGCGGGGTTCATTGTTGTCTGCCACATCATCTCAGGCTCGTTCTCACCAAGTCCTTTGGAGCGCTGTACGGTATATTTTTCCTTGCCAAACGATGCAACTATCGCATCCTTTTCGGCATCCGTATAAGCAAACTGTATCTTATCTTTGCAAGTTATCTCGAAAAGCGGAGATTCCGCAATAAATATCTTTCCGTCCTTAATGAGTGTAGGCAGCAGACGGTAGAACATCGTAAGCAGCAGTGTGCGTATCTGGAAGCCGTCCTCGTCCGCATCGGTACAGATGATTATCTTGCTCCATGAAAGATCCTCGGGGCGGAAGGTTCCGATGCCGTCCTTGCCCTTGCCTTTAATTTCCGCGCCGCATCCGATAACACGTAAAAGGTCAAGTATGATATCATTTTTGAGTATCTTATCGTAACCGCTTTTTAAGCAGTTCAGCGTTTTTCCGCGCACGGGGATTATTGCCTGATATTCCGCGTTTCTGCCAAGCTTACATGATGACATTGCGGAATCACCCTCAACAATATACAGCTCGCGTTTTTCCCTGTCCTTAGAGCGGCAGGAAACAAATTTTTCAACGCGGCTTGCGGCATCGTCACTCTTTTTGGCAAGTGTCTTTTTGAGATCTATACGGCTTCTTTCGGCTTCCTCGCGGCTTCTCTTATTCACAAGCACGCATTTGATAAACTGCTCCTTGTCCATCGGATTCTCAAGGAAATATATCTCAAGCTGCTTGGTAAGAAATTCGGTTACGCACTTCTGCAGAAAGGGGTTGTTTACCGCCTTCTTTGTCTGGTTTTCATAGGAGGCTTCGGTTGAGAAGCTGTTTATAACCAGAACAAGGGATTCCTCGATATCGGAAAACGTTATCTTCTGCTCGTTTTTGTTATACTTGCCCGCACTTCTTATTACCTTATCGACAGCGGAAACGAATGCAGCGCGTGCTGCGCGGTCAGTGGCGCCGCCGTGATCAAGGGGACTGGAGTTATGGAAATACTCTATTCCCGAAAGACCCGAGGTGAGGCAAAAGGATATCTGCGCAAGCACATTATAATCGGGCATATCCTCACGGTCACGGCCTCTAGCCTCGGTGGAAAAGAATACGGGCTGTGTAAGTCCTCTCTCCCCTGCTATCTCGGCAACGTAGTCGATTATTCCGTTCTCGTACAAGAAGGTCTGCTCTGTAAACGTTCCGTCCTCGTTTTCAACAGCAAGCTGAAATTCAAGTCCGGCGTTAACTACCGACTGACGGTGGAGCATATCCGTAAAATATTCGACGGGAATATTAATATCCGTAAAGACCTCGATATCCGGTTTCCAGCGGATAACGGTGCCGGTACGCTTTTCCTTTTTTTCAAGCAAACGCTCTGTAAGCTCTCCGACGGGAAAACCCTTTTCAAAGTTCATTTCCCTTACCATTGTTCCGTCATAAGACTGAACCTTCATATACTCGGATGCATACTGGGTAGCACAAGCACCTAGTCCGTTGGTGCCGAGGGGATATTTGTAGTTTGCATCGTCGGAGTTATTATTGTATTTACCTCCGGCGTAAAGCTCACAAAATACGAGATGCCAGTTATACTCTCCTTGCTTTTCGTTGTATCCCAGCGGAACGCCGCGGCCCCTGTCATCCACCTGGATCGAGCTGTCGCGGAACATAGTAACGCGGATAAGCTTACCGTATCCTGAGCGAGCCTCGTCAACGGAGTTCGAAAGGATCTCAAACACGGAATGCTCGCAACCTTCAAGACCGGCCGTTCCGAAAATAACGGCAGGACGTTTGCGGACTCTGTCGGGGCCCTCGAGCTTGGTAATGCTGTTGTCATTATATACCTGAGCCTTTGCGTTCGCCATATCTTGTCCCTTTCAAAGAAAAACTTACTGTATATTGTAGCATAGGCTGAATGATTTGTCAACTTTTTGATAAAGCGAACGCTATGAAGCCCGCGCAAGTTCAAAGCTCTACGATAATATCATCCATACAGCCGCCGGGAGGAAGCATAGGAAGCACAAACTCGTCTTTGTCTATCCTGCAGTCAATAATATAAGGGCCGCCGATCGAAAATGATCTGCCGAGCGCCGCATCCAGATCATTTACAGACGATACCGCCTCGCCGTCAGCACCGAAAGACCTTGCAAACGCCGCAAAATCCGTTTTTCGGTTTAAAACGGTATTTGAATAATGTTTGTCATAAAACAGAGTCTGCCATTGGCGAACCATCCCGAGCACACCGTTGTTAAGTATGACGATGGTTATCGGAATATTGTAAGTAACGGCGGTAGCAAGCTCGTTCAAGGACATACCAAAGCTGCCGTCTCCCGTTATTAGAACCGTTCTTTCTCGCGTTCCGTAAGCGGCACCTATAGCGGCACCGAAGCCGAAGCCCATGGTTCCGAGTCCTCCGCTGGAAACAAACCTTCGCGGAGTGCTGAATACCAGATTCTGCGCCGCCCACATCTGATGCTGGCCCACGTCGGTGCAAACAGCTGTGTTTGTGCCAAGATGCTTATTGACGACAAGCATCACGTTGCGAGGTGTAAGACCGCTTCTGTTATCGATATGGCTAAGTTCGGTCTTCTTAAATCCTTGAATTTCACCCTGCCACTGTTTTTTCTCGCTTTGTTCAACTGCGGCAATAAGAGATGCCAACGCATTTTTTACGTCACCGTTCAGACCGCATGCGGGATTTACCGTTTTGGATATCTCAGCCTCGTCCACGTCGACGTGAATTATCTTGGCATTCTTAGCGAATTTCGAGCGGTCTCCCGTAACACGGTCGTTAAAGCGCACACCCAAAGCAATTATCACATCCGATTTATGCATCGCCATGGATGAAGCATAGTGTCCGTGCATACCCTGCATACCGAGAAAACGGGGATGCTCCGTGGGAACACCGGAAAGTCCCATCAGGGAACATCCGATAGGAGCATCGATCTTTTCTGCGAGCTCCAAAACAAGCTTTTCCGCTCCCGAAAAAAGAACTCCTCCGCCGAAATAAACGTACGGTCTTTCGGCACTATTGATAATATCCGCTGCCCTCTGCAGGCTTTCCGCATCAGCGAAAAATGAATCGGATGCTTTTTTAGGCGCACGTGGAACGTATTCGCATTTTGCGGTCTGCACGTCCTTAGGCACGTCAATAACTATAGGGCCCGGTCTACCCGAACGCGCAAGAATAAAAGCCTCTCTTATTGTGTCGGCAAGTTGATCTACGTCGTTAACAAAGTAGTTGTGCTTTGTGATCGGCATAGTTACGCCGGTGATATTTATCTCCTGAAAGCTGTCAAGACCGATCTGATCGGTAGGTACGTTTCCGCATATCGCTATGATCGGAACGGAATCGAGATACGCATTGGCTATACCGGTTACAAGGTTCGTGGCGCCGGGTCCCGAGGTAGATATAACGACTCCGACTTTTCCCGTTGTACGCGCATATCCGTCTGCGGCATGCGCCGCCCCCTGTTCGTGGGCAGTAAGCACGTGGGTTATCTCGTTTTGGTGCATATAAAGGCTGTCGTATACCTGCAGGATCTGACCTCCGGGATACCCGAATACAGTATCGCAGCCTTGCTCGATCAAAGTTTTTACAATAATATCGGCACCGTTGATATACATAGATCCGCCTCCTTAATGCATTTTAAAGCCTTCTGCACGCAAGGAGTTCGTGATAAGCTCTACGTGTGCAAAGTCCTTGGTTTCCATCTCTATTCTCAAGAAGCATCCGTTAACGCTTTCCGTATTACCCTTTTCATAATGCACACCGGTGACGTTTCCGCCGCAATCCGCAATGATACGCGATATTTCTTTAAGCTGACCGGGCTTATCTATAAGCTCGATGAGAAGAGACGATGACCTTCCCGAATTTCTTAGTCCTCTGTCGATAACCCGCGAAAGACTTGTAACGTCAATATTACCTCCCGAAACGACAGCAACGACCCGTTTGCCCGCAATGGGGAACTTATTAAACATACAAGCAGCAACGGCAGCGGCACCCGCGCCCTCCGCTATCATCTTTTGTTTTTCCACAAGAGCAAGTATTGCGCTTGATACCTCATCATCGCTTACAAGAGCAATGCCGTCTACGTAACGCGAAACAAGGTCAAATGTGTTCTCGCCCGGCTGTTTAACGGCAATACCGTCAGCTATTGTGGATACAGAGTCAAGACATTTGATCTCTCCCGCATTCACGGATTCGTACATGCCGGGGGCGCCTTCCATCTGCACGCCGTAGACCTTTACGGAGGGGCGGATCTGCTTGACCGTGTATGCGATTCCGGAGATGAGACCGCCGCCGCCTATAGGTACAACGATCGCATCAACGTTATCTAGCTCGTTCAATATCTCAAGCGCTATGGTTCCCTGCCCTGCTATTACGTTTTCATCGTCAAACGGATGAACGAACGTATAGCCGTTTGCGTCACGAAGCTCAAGCGCTTTTTTATAAGCATCGTCATAGCATCCGTCCACCAAACATACGTCGGCACCGAATCCCTTGGTTGCCTCCACCTTTGAGATGGGCGCTGTATCGGGAAGGCAGATGAGCGACTTTATTCCGTTTTTTGTTGCCGCAAGTGCAACACCCTGAGCATGGTTGCCCGCCGAGCATGCAATAACGCCCCTTGCCTTTTCTTCCCCGGACAGCATAGCTATCTTATATGCCGAGCCTCTTACCTTAAACGAACCGGTGATCTGCAGATTTTCGGGTTTCAGATACAGCTCGCACTCCCCGGCTACACCGTAAGCTCTCACAAGCGCCGTTTCTCTGATGATTCCTTTTAATACTGTCTGTGCATTGAAAACTCTGTCTAACGATAACATTTTTTGCTCCGCCTTTCTTTTTTACATTTTATTCTGTTTTTGCTTCGAAGCAAATAAAAAACGCCCCAAAGCATCTGCTTTGAGACGGGTGAAATAACATCATTACACTCGCGGTACCACTCAAATTGCGGAGAAAACTCCGCCGCTCTTCGATGCCAAAAAGCATCTATGCCGTAACGCCGCATTCACGGGAAGCGCCTACTGGGTGACTGACCTTTGGGACTTCCGGCTCAGAAGTGATAGAAAATACCGCAGCATCTTATCGGGATCGCACCGTCCCCGACTCTCTGAGAAAACACCTTGCAGCTTTCGTCTTCGTCATAGCCTTTTATTGCTGGTATTTTAGCACTCTGTTTCCGTGATGTCAATATCTTTTATAAATTTTTCAATGAAACAGTTTCTACTTGTTTTTTATCTCCGGCTTTGATAGAATATATGTATGAAAAAAGAAATATTAGATTTTTTAAAAAATGAAAATATAGAGTTGTACGGAACAGTTTCCGCGGAAAAGTGCAACGTAAAGCTTGCGCACGTATTAAGGCGCGCGGGATTTGCTGCAGAGGATGGCGATACAGGCAGAACGCCGAGATCTCTGCTTTGCTTGTGCTTTCCGTATTTTTGCGGATTCCCTAAAAATCTTTCGGCATACGCCGCTTCCCGAGATTACCACGTCTTTTGTGCGGATTTTTTTGCGCGTTTTACCGCCTTGCTGAGGGAAGCCTACCCGCAATACATATTTCACGGATATGCGGACAAATCCCCATACGACGAGGTTTATGCCGCATCGCTTGCCGGCCTTGGAAAGCGCGGAGACAATATGCTGTTTTTAACTGAAAAATACTCCTCATTCGTATTTCTCGGCGAGGTGGTTTCCGATATGCCCGTCACCGAATGGGAATGCGGAGAAAAAACATCGCCTGATCTGTGTACACATTGCGGCAAATGCAAAAAAGCCTGCCCGGGATTCAGCGCCGATGAGTTTTTCTGCCTTTCGGCGGTTACTCAGAAAAAGGGCGAGCTTGCCGATAACGAAATAGCAACAATACGCCGTTACGGCTCGGCTTGGGGCTGCGATATCTGCCAAATGGTCTGCCCCGTTACACAAAAAGCATTAAATTGCAACAGCATATACACCCCGATCGAGTTTTTTAAAACCGACCGCACGGAAGAACTGACAGCTGAGCTTGTTGAGAATATGAGCGATGACGAATTTAAAGCCCGAGCATATTCGTGGCGCGGAAAGCAGACCGTTTTGCGGAATCTCAAGATACTTGAAGAGGAATAAAAATGCTTGAACTGTTATGCGGCACTCCCGGAAGCGGAAAAACAGAGGAGCTTGTCAAGCGCGCGAAGAACGCGCTTGACAGCAATCCAAATGCAAAAATACTGTTCATAGTACCCGAGCAGGAAACGGTATCCGCAGAAAACAGAATATTTACCTCTCTGCCCCCGCACGCACCGCTTACCGTGGAGGTGGATAATTTTTCGCGCCTTGCAGACTCCGTATTCCGCAGGGTCGGAGGAGTTGCGCGCGAGCACGTAGGCAGAAATGCAAAGAAGCTCTGCATGTGGCGCACTCTCAAGCTGTTTCCCAAGCAAGGCAATTCCTTTGAGGGTGTCTGCTCGGCGCTCAGCTTTGTAAACGAACTGACATCCGGCGGAGCAACCCCCGAAAAGCTTTCCGCCGCCGCCGAAAATCTGAGCGGAGAGGAGCGCCTTGCCGAAAAACTAAAGGAATATTCTCTCATCAGCTCGGTGTATTCAGCTTTTGTTGAAGAGATAGGATACGACACACACAGAGACGGCGAGATGCTTTGCGAAGCACTTGTTAAGAACCCGTATCTGTTTGCTGACACAGACATATACGTAGACGGATTTACAAGCTTTACGGGGATCGAATACAAGATCATTTCCCATCTTGCCGATATGGCAAAAAGCGTTACGGTAACCGTCGGAGGAGACCCGGACTCGAATGCCATCTGGCTTGCAGAGATACGCGAATGCGCCGCAACGCTTATTCTTTCCGAAGAAAAATGCGGCAGAAGACCCGTTATCACTAAGCTCGGAAATAACAGAAGAACAAGCTGCGCAGATATTGCTAAACTCTCCGCTGACCTTTGGGCGCAGGGCGCAGAAAAGTACACCGAAGTACCGGAGAATGTACGTCTTTTCAAATGCCGTACACCAATGGATGAAGCTGAGCTTGTTGCGTGCGACATAGCGAGGCGCGTGCAAAACGGAGCGCGTTATTCCGACATAACCGTTACCGTACGAAGCGCGGATAAATGGCAGGGTGTGCTTGATACCGTGCTTGAGGAACACGGCATTCCCGCTTTCTTCTCTTCAGGCGAGCAGCTTGACGAGCACTACGCAGTGTGCTTTATTCTGCGTGCCGCGGCGGCTGCAAGCTTTGACAGAGACAGCATTTCCGCAATGCTGAAGACCGGATGCACCTCGCTCTCCGACGACGATTGCGACATATATATAAAATACGCTAAAACATGGAAGATAACGAAAAAAGACTATATTGACGATACCGACTGGGATATGGAACCGGACGGCTTTGTTATGCACGGTTCGGCTGCGGGCAAACGCCGCTCTGCTCGCACGCTTGAAGCGGTAAACAGAGTGCGCAAAAGAGTTCGCGAGCTGATTTTTCCGCTTTACAACGCACTTAACGGAGAATGCACGGTGCGCGTTGCTTGTGAGGAGCTATACCGTCTTTGCGAGCGTGCCAAACTTCGCGATATACTGAAAAAGCAAAGCAAAACTGCACATGTAAACGGCAACGATGAGGAAGCCGACAAGACCGCACGAGTCTGGAACGCTATACTCGCCGCGCTCGATACCGCGGTAATTGCCGCAGGCGAGGAGAATATAACGGCAGACGAGCTGCCTGTTGTCACACGTCTTATCTTCTCCGATACATTGCTTTCCGCCATACCAGCAAGCGCCGATGCTGTGACTGTGGGCGCCGCCGATACTCTGCGTACCTCCGGATGCAGTCATGTTTACGTGCTGGGTGTCTGTGAGGGGGAATTCCCTGCCTCCGTAACTAACAAAAGCTTCCTTTCCGGCCGTGAAAAGGCATTGCTCGAAAACGAGGGCATACGCTTGGCAAAAGATGCAAATACACTTGCAAGCCGAGAACTGTATATATTCAGGCGTGCTGTAAGCTATGCACGCGAGAGCCTTACGATAACTTACCATGAACGCGATCTGAGCGGAGAAACGTGCACTCCCAGCTCCGCTTTCAAAAACGCGGTCCTCCTCTTCCCCGCTTTTAAAGATAATATCCCGAGCGGAACTAACGAGCTGAAGCTTGCCTCCTCCATATGGAGCAAAAAAAGCGCCGAAGCCGTACTGAAGCGCACGGATGAACCCGAACTGAAAGATGCCGTGCATAAAGCACTGTCAACAGAGCCGTACAGTACTTACGAGCCTGATTTCACGCTTGATACCGATACAAGGAATATGCTATTCGGTGAAACGGTCGACCTCACGCAATCGCGGCTTGAGTACTACGCAAAATGCCGTTTTATGTATTTCTGCCGTTATATGCTCGGTCTTAACACAGATGCGCTTGCGGAATTCGACTATTCTTCAAACGGTACCTATATACACGCAATGCTCGAACGGCTCGTTCCGCTTATGAGCGAAAAGACTTTTACGGCAAACGATCTGAACGAAACAATAGATAGATTATCCGAGGAATATTACACTTCGCTCATACCAGAGAGAAACAGAACTGATCCCCGACTTAACGCGCAGTTCGAAAGAATGAAAAACGCGGTAAGGCCTATTGCCGCATCACTTGACGGAGAGCTGAAAGATTCCAAATTCAAACCGATAGGCGCGGAGATCGCTATCTCAGAAACATCTGATAACCTGCCCCGCCCGCTAAGCCTTCCTCTTGAAGAAGGCAGACGTCTGCGCCTTTTCGGTACCGTTGACCGTGCGGACAGCTTTACGAATGACGAAGGCACCTACGTCCGCGTTATAGACTACAAAACAAACGACAAGTCGTTCCGCCTTAAAAACGTTGACGAGGGCGTTAATCTTCAGCTGCTTATATACCTGCTAACGCTTTGTAAGGATAAGCGCAAGGAATTTCTTGACAGCGTTGGATGCAAGGGCGACTCGCTTATTCCCGCAGGAATGCTTTATTGCGTAACAAAACCGCCGGAAAAGCAGGTCAATACTCCCCCATCTGCCGAAGCATACGGCAAAATGGTGAACGGAGCCGCCGCGCCGAGGGGCATTATCATTAACGACAAAACAATAATCGCCGCACATGCAGAAAGCCAGATGGAGGGATTTACCCCCATAGAAGGCGAAAAGGACAGCGACAGAATGCTGTTTACAGCCGAAGAGTTCTCTTCTCTGGGAGAAAAAACCGAAAAGAAGCTTATATCTATGGCAAACACGCTTGCAAGCGGAGAGATCTCTCCCCGCTCCGAGCTTGGCGAGAGCACCGCTTGCCAGTATTGTGATTTCATAAACGTTTGCGGAAATACAAAAAAAGGAGGACGGCACTGATGCCAAGGACTTGGACAAATGACCAGTTGAAAGCAATCGACAGCAGATCGCGCCGTCTCCTTGTATGCGCCGCAGCAGGCTCTGGAAAAACAGCGGTGCTGACCGAAAGGATAATTCGTTACGTCACAGACAATGATGATCCCGGCAGTATCTCCCGTTTGCTTATCGTTACTTTTACACGAGCCGCCGCCGCAGAACTGCGAGGACGTATAAGAGAAGCTCTTGAAGAGGCGCTTGCCAAGGACCCATCCGAACATCTTGCGCAAGAGGTGCTTGCGGTTTCGGGCGCAAGGATATCCACCATCCACAGCTTTTGCTACGACCTTATCCGCGAGGAAGGTGCCGCGCTGGGAATATCACGAACGGTCCGCCTCATAGACGAGCATGAGGACGAATTGCTTATGCGTTCTGCGATGGAGGACACGATCAAAGAGCGGTTTATCGAATCCCCCGAGTTTGCGCATCTTGTTGAATCCCTTGTTGGATATAGGAACGACTCAAACCTCGGCAGAGTGCTGATCAAACTGTTCGAAAGTCTTACAAATATGCCGCAAGGAACCGATTTTCTTCGCGAGTGCGCGGAAAAAGAGCTGGATGGTGCCAACGGGGATTTCTTTCTTTCCGTTGCGGGCAAAACAGTTGCAAAGGAGATAGCTTTTAACCTCGCCTCATTCAAGACAAGATATCTGAAAACGCTTGACCTTTTCCCCCGGGACCACCATTACTGTCCGGCTATACTTGCAGATATCAACGCGTTAGACAAGCTTATTCCCACACTTTCTTCTTCATATGCGGAGGCACGCGAGGCATATATAGATGCACGCAAATTTTCCGCACTCAAATCAAGGGGACTGGTGGGATATGAAGAAGAAAAGGCCGCATTCAAGGAGCTGAGAGCAAGCTATAAGGACTATATGGAGTCACTTGACGCTCTCTTTGCCCAGACAGACGAGGAAACAAAGTCGAGCCTGCTTGCCCATCACAAGCTCATTTCCGAGCTTTACGCGACAGAAAAAGCGTTTGAAACAAAACTTGATGCTGCAAAACGCAGAATGGACGTGTGTTCCTTTTCCGATCTTGAGCGGCTTGCTTTAAAATTACTGTACAATGCCGACGGCACTTATTCAAGGATTGCCGACTCGGTCTCATCTTGCTTTGACCGTATTTTTATAGACGAATATCAGGACGTAAATAACAATCAGCGTATGATATTCGATGCAATTGCCTCCAAAACGGCTTGCTTCCGCGTAGGCGATATCAAGCAGAACATCTATGCATTCCGAGGCTCGGATCCCGCAATAATAGACAGCCTGCGTGTTAAATATGAAGAGGACGGAAGCGATGAGACCGAAAATGTTTTTATGTCAAAAAACTTCCGCAGCAGCAAGACCGTGCTTGACTACATAAACGAAGTGTTTGAGCCTGTTTTCCGCGGCGGCAGATTCCGCTATGATGACAGCGATATGCTCAATGCAGGCATAGAGGATAAGGACTTTTCAAAAGAAAAAAAGGTCACTGTTCTCTCCTGCATCAACGGAAGCAAAAAAGACGGCACGTTTGCCGTTGCAGAGGAAGCCGCAGTAGCAGATGAGATAGAACGACTTGTGCGTGAAGAATACCTTGAGAACGGAAAGAGAATTAAATACGGCGATATAGCAATACTTCTGCGCAAGTATAACTCACACAGCGAGGCGTTTATAAACGAGCTTGAGCGCAGAGGCATTCCCGTTGCGCCATCAGGTAAGCGCCATCTTTTCAAGGAAGAACACGTTTCGCTGTTGCTTTCGGTCCTCAGAACGGCTGATAACCCCTTAAAGGATATTCCTCTTTGCGCCGTGCTCTTCTCCCCCATCTTTCGTATGACGGCAAACGAGCTTACGCTCGTTCAGCGCGGCAGATGCGGAACCTTGTGGCAGAATCTCGGCGAATGCGCTGAGAAAAACGGCGGTGTTTACGCTGCTGCACACAGCCGTATCTGCCGTTGGCGCGAGCTTGCAAGAAAAGAAAGCTGCGACGTTTTTTTGCACGCGCTTCTTTCTTTTGACGGCATCGCTGATGCACTTACGTCGCTTGCTGAGACCGAAACGGACAAGCGCAACGTAAACGACGATGTAGACCTCATCTACGATATGGCACGAAATTTCGGTATCGGAGGAAACAGAAGCCTTTCCGCATTCGTATCGGAGCTTGAGAGCGCCGCAGAAAGAGACCGCACGGTAGGCGAGGGTGCCGCAAATTCATCCGATGCTGTCAGCATTATGTCTGTACACGCGTCAAAGGGGCTTGAATTTCCCGTTTGCTTCGTTTCAAAAACAAACTCGGCAAAAAGTAAAGGGGATTCGGGCGAGAGGCTTCAGTTTAATGCCGGAGCCGGTGTCGGACTGTTTCTAACGGACCCGCGAGGCTTTGTTCTTGTAAACACCCCAACAAGGGAAGCTCTGCGCCTCATCAATGCTTCTCACGAAGCGGGCGAGGAGGACAGAATACTTTACGTAGCACTGACAAGAGCACGGGAAAGGCTGTACGTTACTGCAGGCAAGCTTTCTCCATCTGCGGAATACGAGGCAGAATGCAGACTGCTTTATGGCAATACAAAGCTCCCCGGCGGCTCGCACAAAACCATCGACCTTGCGCTTCAAGCGGCAAAAAGCAAACCATCCCTTGCGAAATGCATTAGTATTATGCCGATATGTGAAGCGACGACCGACAGTTTCCCGCAAATCAAGAATAATAAAGATACAGAAAAAGAAACCGACAAGCTGAAAACAGATGCCTACACCGCTCTCATAAAAGACAGACTTGCCTTTGAATACCCGGACGGATACCTCACCCGCATACCCGCAAAGATTTCCGTATCCGATCTTTCTCCTTCTGTGCTTGATGAGGCGATGCCCGCGCAAAACGAAACAGATGCGACCCTTGCGGCAATAGGCAAATGGCGCGGTGCGGACTTTAATGAAATGCCCGGATTTCTCGCTAAGGAAAAAAAGCCCGGCGCGGCGGAGGCAGGCACAGCGACTCACCAATTCCTGCAGTTCTGCGATTTAGCAAACGCAAAGCAGAACGGAATCACAGCAGAGGCCGAACGGCTGTGCGCGCTTGGTTTTATAACCGAAAAGCAGAAAAGCTGCCTGCGAACCGATGAGCTTACACTATTTGCAAACAGCGATTTTGCCCGCAGACTTGAAAAAGCCGATCAGCTTAGACGTGAATTCCGCTTCAACTGTTTTATGCCCGCGCATAAGCTTACAGAGAATAACGAGCTTGCCGAAAAGCTGATGGGCAGAGAGCTTCCCGTACAAGGTGTAATTGACGGATTTTTCCTTGAAGGAAATAAAGTATATCTGTTTGATTACAAAACGGACAGAATACCGACGGATCTAAGCGCTGATGAGGCAAAGGATCTTCTGCGCAAAAGATACCGCTGGCAGCTTTCCTGCTATGCAGAAGCGCTGAAACGCATCTTCTCGCGCAGAATAAGCGGTGCTATGATATATTCCACAGCTCTCGGCGAGGTTTTTTCCGTGGATGCCGATATGCTTGAGGATTAAAAACGGTCCGCCGCGCAAAAATTTACAAATTATACATTTTTGCAACTGTAAGCTGAGATATAATATTGTATCGGACAAAGTATACGGAGATTTCACCCCCCGCCCGATAAAAAATCTTCGTAGACGAGGCGCAACGATGCAAGCAAGCCGATGGCGTATTTACATACGACAAGGCGCTTGCGAGGAAGCAACGAAGTATATGGAGACTTTTTGAAGAGCAAATATGTTTGGGTACGTTAAAGCAGATATCTCTGAATTAAAGATAAAGGAATATGAGCTCTACCGCGCAGGCTACTGTGGTATGTGCAAGGCAATGGGCAAATGCACCGGCTGCATGTCACGATTAACACTTACGTGGGATTCCGTGTTTTTGTTCTTTCTGCGCACCGCTCTTACACGTGCTGAATTTGATTTGGACAGAGGCGCTTGCATTGCGCATCCCTTCAAAAAGCGCAAGTACGTTCTTAATTCCGCAGAGCTTGACTATGCGGCTAAAGCTACGGCTGTAATGACGTACTACAAGCTAAGAGACGATATTAGCGACGAGCGGGGCGCAAGGCGCTTTGCGGCACGCATCGCTATGCTTGAAGCAGCTCCCGCAAAGAAACGCGCTGATATCCCAGCGCTGTCAGATGCGTGCGAAGAGCTTTTGCCCCAGCTTTCCGAAATCGAAAGGGCAGGCGAACCGTCTTTTGATAAACCGGCTGATATTTCTGCAAAGCTGACGGCAGAGCTGTTTGCCTGCGGACTTGAAAAAGGCAGTAAGGCTGAAATAATTGCGCGTGAGATAGGATATCACACAGGCAAATTCATTTATGCCGCTGATGCCGCAGACGATCTTGAAGAAGACGTGCGCAAGGGCAGATATAACCCCTATGCCGCAATTCTTGGAACCGCCGGGCTTGATGAAAGCAGCAGGCGTATGATACGCGATGCACTGCGGTGCGAAACCGGCAACGTGCTGAAGGCGCTTGATCTCATTGATTTTGACGGGATCGAGGGTATCAAAGCCATTCTGTACAATATAGCTTACTACGGCATGCCTAAGCGTGCCGACGAAATACTTAACGGAAAACAGGAAAAGGAAGACCACGCGGATGAGCGATCCCTATAAGATACTCGGCGTTTCGCCCACAGCAAGCGACGACGAGGTAAAAAAAGCATATAGAGAGCTTGCAAAAAAATACCACCCGGATAATTATGCAGACAGCCCCATGGCGGAGCTTGCTACGGAAAAGATGCAGGAGATAAACGAAGCGTACAGCCGCATCCAATCCGAGCGCGCGAACGGCACACGGAGCGGCGGAAGCACTTACAGCCAAAGCCGAAGCTACGGCGCGGGAAGTCCTTTTGCGGAAGCAAGGCGCCACATTAACAACGGCAGCTATGCCGAAGCGAGGATAATTCTCGACTCCGTTTCAAGCACGGACAGAAATGCCGAATGGCACTTCCTTATGGGCGTACTCTACTACCGCCAAGGATGGTACCACGATGCTGCCAGGTATTTTGATATTGCCTGCAGTATGGATCCCCAAAACGCGGAGTACAGAAGCGCGCGGCAACGGATGTCAAACGGCACCTATAACGGCAATTACGGAAACGGCGATATGTATTCCGGCGGTAGAAGCGCAGAAGCGCAATTCTGCAACTGTTGTACAAATCTTCTTGTACTCGATTGCTGTGCGGAATGCTGCTGCGGATGTGATATAATCCCACATTGCTGATATGAAAAGCGGTAAAACGAACGCAAAAAAATACGCACTCACTGCGGTACTTTCCGCTCTTTCGTGCGCATTGATGCTTATAACTAATTTTGCGGAGACAGCCTCCCTTTCCGTAGCGGCGATAGCGGCGCTACCCGTGCTTATTCTCCTTTGCGAGTACGGTGCGGCAAGTGCTGTAGCCTGTTACGCGATCACCGCTGTGCTTTCCCTCATCCTCTGCCCTCTGAAAAGTGCACCGATATCATTTGCTGCATTCTTTGGCATCTATCCGCTTATAAAACGTCTTGCGGAAACAAAAAAGAAGCCTGCCAAAATGCTTATAAAAGGCTCGGCGCTTGTTATTGCAGTTGCCGCATATACGTCTGCAACGCTTATATTCTTTCCCGATGAATTTGCCGGCTCCACGCTATATTACTATCTGTTTGTTCCCGTGTGTATCGTTGCCTTTTTACTGTATGACAGATGCCTCACTCTGTTTATCCGCGTTTACGCAATAAGGCTTAGACCAAAGATCTCTAAATATCTATAAAAAACTATCTATAAAAAACTTGGATGGCACGCCATCCAAGTTTTTTTAATATGCGCGGTGCTCTACGCCTTGCTGCGCATGAAGCTCACGTCGGAATTTTACGGGTGTGGTTCCCTTTATTTTGCGGAATGCGGAAATAAAGTGGCTTGTTGAAGAAAAGCCCGTTTCCTCAGCAATATCAGTAATGCTTTTCGCGGATGATATCAACATTTTCTCAGCCTCTTTTACTCGAACGCTTATAAGATATTTGCTGTAATTCATACCGAAATGTTCGTTAAACAAATGTGAAAAATAGTTGTAGCTAAGTCCGCACGCGCCTGCTGTACTTTGCATCGTGGCACTTTGGTAGTTTTCTATCGTGTAAACTACGGATTTCTTTAGCGCTTCGGGTATCTCTCTGCTTTTCACGGCAACTCCCGCCTTTTCCCACGCGCGGAAAATGAGAGCAATTATCTTGAGTATATTCGCACGTATGATAAGCTCATATGCATAGGATTCTGAGTTCCATTCATCCATTATCTCTGCAAGAAGCTCTTCTATTGGAGTGTCAGCAGTCTCCTCAGCCGAAAGAACGTAATTATCATCCTCCTCGGACACAAATGGCAAAACGTAATTAAACGCCCATAACGATTGCTCGTTATCATAAAGCACACTTGGAAGAAATTTTATACAGTAGAATTCTGCATCGGTCGTAAGACAAGTCGCGTGCGCCTTTTGCGGGTTTATAATAACTGCACTGCCCGCACTTACGGGAACCTGGTTATCGTTGATAAGCACCGTCCCCTCGCCTGAAATAAAATACAGAAATTCAATATAATCGTGATAATGATAATAAACTGTTTTTTGGGCAGGATCGTACTTTGTGCGGCGGAGCAAGCAATGTGCCCACCTTGCAACGTTATTCTTTGTATATATTTTTTCTTTTTTGGGATTCATAAAACACCAATCGTAAATATTTGATATTTTTCTGTAACGATATTATATCATACTTTTTTCACACATGCTATAATTTTTTAAAAAAGGAGGCTCGGATATGGAAAAAAATTTAAAAGTTGGTATTATCGGACTCGGCGGCATCTGCAAAGCTGTGCATATGCCAGCATATCAAACAATGAAAAACGTTGAGATAGCCGCAATATGCGATATCGTTCCCGAAAAGATAAGCGCATTTAAGGAAAAGTTTGATCTTAGTGACGCTATCCCCGCATTTACTGATTATCACGATCTGTTAAACGTAGAGGGGATCGATTTTATCGATATCTGCACCCCGAATTATCTTCATTCCATTATAGCCGTAGAAGCGCTCGAAAAGGGCATTCACGTATTTACCGAAAAGCCGGATGCCGTTTCCCCCGCAGAGGCGGAAAGAATGATGCTCGCCGCAGAAAAAAGCGGAAAGCACCTTATGGCAATGCGCAACAACCGTTATCGCGGAAATGCAAAATATCTTAAAAAATACATCAACGACGGCAGAATGGGCGAAGTATACTGCGCACGTTGCGGATGGATCAGAAGACGCGGCATCCCCGGAAAGGGCGGCTGGTTTACCACCAAAGAGATGTCCGGCGGCGGTCCCCTCATCGACCTCGGAGTACATATGATAGACCTCGCCATTTGGCTTATGGGCAATCCGCGCCCCGTTGCAGTAAGCGGTTGTACCTACTGCAAGTTTGCGGACAGCGACGTAAGCGACTCTGTTCATTCGCAGTTCGGTGAAAAGAAGGCCGACGGCACATTCGATGTTGAAGATCTTGCTATGGGATTTATCCGATTTGATAACGGTGCCTGCCTGCAGATAGAGACGTCTTGGGCATCAAATATCGAAAAGGAAGAGCTTTTCGTTGAGCTTCGCGGAACAAAAGCCGGATGTAAATTCAGCTCCCTTACCGGCACAAAAATATTCACCGAGGACGGAGGTCAGATAGTTGACCTCGCCCCTGTATTCGGCAAGGATCCCTCGATTCACGGTCAGAATCTCAGTCACTTCGTTGACGTTCTTGCAAACGGCGCAGAGCCTGCTTTCAAGCCTATTGAGGGCGTACATATGATAAAAATAATATCTGCAATCTACGAATCCGCCAAGCTCGGTAAAGAGATTCAGCTTTGAGGTCAATTATGAGAATTACAATATGGAATGAGAATATACACGAACAAAAGGATCCTCGCGTATCAGAAAACTATCCGGGCGGAATACACGGTTTTATCGCCTCTTTCCTTGCAGAAGAAGGACACGAATGCACGTGCGCAACTCTTGACATGCCGGAGCACGGACTAACCGAGGAGATACTGAACTCCACGGACGTGCTTTTGTGGTGGGGACATGTAGGACACAGGCTTGTGGATGATGCGATAGTGGAAAGAGTTTATAAGCGCGTGATGGAGGGTATGGGACTCATCGTACTGCACTCGGGGCACCATTCCAAGATATTCAAAAAGCTTATGGGTACTACGTGCAATCTCAAATGGCGCCACGGTGCAAGGGAGCGAGTATGGACTGTTAAGCCTTCTCACCCTATCGCATCAGGTGTTGAAGACGGATTCTTGCTCGAACACGAGGAAATGTACGGCGAATGCTTTGACATTCCAAATCCCGATGACATTATCTTTATGGGATGGTTCAACGGAGGCGAGGTATTCCGCAGCGGATGCACCTGGACACGCGGCAACGGCAAGATATTCTACTTCCAGCCGGGACACGAGACAGACACGGCATATCACGATCCAAACGTACAGAAGGTTATCAAAAACGCAGTACAGTGGGCATATCCAACCGTACACGGTGCCGTTCCGGTAACAAAATTCGAAGCGCTCGAAAAATAAGGAGGATATATGGAGCTTTCCGTAATGTCGCCCGTCCTTGCTCATATGACGCTTGACGAGGCTCTTGCTTATCTGCATTCGCTTGGAGTTGATTCTATAGAGCTGGGCGCCGGCGGATACCCCGGCAAGGCACATCTTGACCCAAAGGACTATCTCGGTGCGCCAGAGAAAATTGAAGAGCTTAAAAGCCTTCTGAAGAAGCACAAAATGCGTATCTCCGCGATCGCATGCCACGGTAATCCCGTGCATCCTACCAAAGAGATAGCAGATAAATTCCACGGCGAATTCGTCGATGCAATGAAGATAGCCGCATCGCTTGAGGTTGATACTATAGTATGCTTCTCCGGATGCCCCGGGGATTGCAAAGACTCAAAAAATCCCAACTGGGTGACGTGTGCGTGGCCGCCCGAATATCTTGACATACTCGATTGGCAGTGGAACGAAATACTTATTCCCTATTGGAAGAAGACCGCCGCAATCGCAAAGGAGATCGGAATCAAAAAATTTGCTTTTGAGATGCATCCCGGTTTCTGCGTATACAACCCAGCAACGCTTCTGCGTCTCAGAGATGCCGTTGGCGAGATCATCGGTGCAAACGTAGACCCCAGCCATCTTTTCTGGCAAGGAATAGATCCCGTTGAAGCGATACGTGCACTCAAGGGTGCCATACATCACTTCCACGCCAAGGATACCCGCATAGATCCACGCAACACCGCGGTAAACGGCGTGCTTGATACCGGAAGCTACGGTAATGTGGAAGACCGCAGTTGGGTATTCCGCACCGTTGGCTACGGCCATGGCGAAAACGTGTGGAACGATATCATCAGTATGCTCAAGACCGTTGGTTATGACGGTGCAATAAGCATAGAGCATGAGGATGCACTGATGTCCCCTAAGGAAGGACTAGAAAAAGCTGTCTCTTTGCTCAAAAAAGCAATCATCTATGAAAAGGCAGGTGAAATGTGGTGGGCGTAATACACGGACTTGGCATTATCGGATTCGGCGGAATGGCAAGAATACATTACGACCGCCTGCTGCTGCCCCGATACAAGCGTTTTGAAGTTAAAGGAATCTTTGATATAAGTCCCAAAGCATGTGAAGCAGGCGAAAAACGCGGTCTGCGCGTTTATTCATCGCTTGATGAAATACTCTCAGACGAAGAAATAGACTGCGTTCTTATAGCAACTACTAACGATGCACACGCACCCATATCCATTGCGGCTATGCGCGCCGGAAAGAACGTAATATGCGAAAAACCCGTTACGATGTCATCAGCCGAGCTTACCGAAGTAATGGAAGTTGCAAAAGAGACGGGCAGGGTCTTCACGATAGACCAGAACAGACGCACGAACCGCGATTTTGTGCTTATGAAGCGCAACGTTGAGAGCGGTATTATCGGCAAGCCGCTTGTTATCGAATCGCGCGTTGAAGGCTCGCGCGGAATGCCAAAGGGCTGGCGCACGCTGAAGCATCTCGGCGGCGGTATGATGCTTGACTGGGGAGTTCATCTCATCGACCAGCTTATGTATATGATAAACGAGCCGGTCACCGAAATATACTGCAAGATGCTGAAGGTGCAGTACCCCGAGGTTGAGGATAACTTCCACCTGACTATGACCTTTGAAAGCGGTCTATATGCGATAATCGAGGTCGGAACAAACAATTACGTCACCCATCCGCGCTGGTACGTTATGGGAGAGGACGGAACGATTCAGATTGACGGCTGGAGCTGTACGGGTAAGATAGTCCGCCGTATCGACAAAGAGGATGAATGGGCGGAGGAGGTCATTTATACTGCAGCAGGTCCCACCAAGACCATGGCGCCGAGAAGCGAAAAATCGACCGAGACCATAGAGCTTTCAATGCCAGAAGACGTTGTAGACAGCATATCGGTAGTTTACGACCAATTTCTTGATGCAGTTGAAGGCAGATCCGAACTCACGGTACGACCGGAGCAAGCTATGCGCGTGTTGAAAGTAATGGAGGCGGCTTTCGTCTCCGCAGAAGAACACCGTTCGGTCAGCGTGAACATATAAAAAGAAAATGCAGAGGGACTTTCCTCTGCATTTTCTTTTTAGTTTCGCGAGCATTTTTCTGCATCAATGGCTAACACGAGCATCAATGCGCAAAGCGCATCCTCAGCTTTGCATACGTCGATCACATACGTGTCAGTCATTCGAAAAAGCTCCTTGGAGACGGTGGCGACCGTGTTTCCGAAGCTGTCCTCGATAGTATAATCCCATTCAAAGAGATCCCCCTCGACGTGCCAGCCCTTAAAATCTATATTGTAGCTGTTGCGAAAAAAAGCAAACTCTTTGCTTATGCACCCCGAGTATGTATCGCCGTGATATATATCAAAGCACGGCATAAAGGTAAGCACCCTTTGCTTAACTGTGCCTGCTTCCCTGCCGTAAGCATCATATATCTTTAAACAATGCCCCCAAGAAGGCTGGCCCTTTACGGTATATACGGTGTTTCCCGAATCGTCATAGATATCATAAGCGTGAAACCAGGAAAACATCCTTTGCTTAAAAAGAAGCCGCATAATAACCTCCGATATTTTTTATATATCATACCATATAACGCGAGAGAAAGCAAGTAGGGGACGGTCATCGGCTGTGCGCTGCTTTTCGGTTTTTTAACTCCTTCCGTCAAAACCTGCGGTTTTGCCACCTCCCTCAGCGAGGGAGGCTTATTTAGGCTCCCTCTTTGAGGGGGCTGTCAGCGGAGCTGACTGGAGGAGTTTGCGGGAGCATATGGAATGCTCACCTACGGTTCATACCGTTTCTTCGCCGTAGGGGCGAGCATTGCTCGTCCACCGTTTCATTGCCGTGATATGCGGGAGGCGGAACGCCTCCCCTACAAAACGTACCCCGCCCGATGCTCGTTGAGCATCGGGCGGAGTGTAGTTATTGGGTTGTTAATTCAAAGATTTCGCGTAGGCAATGGCGGCATCGCCGTACTTCATCATTGCCTTTACAAGCTCGCCGAGGGCATCCATGCCCTGCTTGCTTGCCGCGTAGCTCTCAACGCTGTAGGTAAGTACCTTACTTACCGCATTGCCGTCGGCATCGCGGACGGTAGCCTTGATAGTCTCGGACATATGAGTTGCGGAGGACTTATCGAACTCCACTACGTACCAGCCGTAAGTTTCATCATAGCCGAATTCGTCGATTCTGTACGTGCGTCCGTACATCTCGACCTCTACGTACAGTCCGGCAATATCCGCCGCTTCGAACTTCATCTCGACGGTGATGTTTTCTCTCAGTTTAAGCGCGGCGGACTTCCACTTTGCCGTTTCAACTGCAGGGGCATCAACTCTGACGGTTACGTTTTTGAACTCTCTGGTGTCCTGAGTACCCCAAGACTTCTGGGCATCGGTAAGGTTGGCGTTTGCAAGTGCATCGGTTCTGTAACCGGTGTACTCCTGAGTAGCGGAGCCGTAGTTAAGAAGATCCACACATACCGTTGCAAGTGCAGTCTTTTGGGTGCACTTCTTCAGCTGATTGTAGCAATATTTTGCTACGCTGTAGCTTACGCTGTTGCTTGCGTAGTCCTCACCGTTAAACGCAGCGTGGAGAGTTGCGGTTATCGTGTCGTTCATTCTATCGGGTGCGAGATTCTTGAATGGGAATACGTATACATCTGTTTCCACACCGCTTACAAGCATCGTTTCCACAGTGTAGTCGGTTACGGTATAAGTATTGCCGCCGAACTCAAATACTGCGTAAGGAGCAGTATATCCTGCCGCATCCATCGCAGCCTTATTCGCCTTGAAGTTTACCGCAATATCGTTATAAAGCGAAAGCGATGCGGAAAGGAATTTGATTTCAGAGGATGTCAGCAATTTGAATGCATGATCGTTTTCATTTGCATAAGTCTCTGAAGTAGATCCGGCATATCCGCTGAGAACAAAATCAACTGCTGTACCTTCGAATACTGACCATCCATATTCTGCTATCCTGCTCAAAACGGTTGCATTTTTCAAGCTTGAACAACAGCCGAACGCTTCGTCACCAATTTCTGTTAGGTCTTTAGGAAGTGTTATGCTTCTAAGCGATACGCAGCCATTAAATGCTAAATCTCCAATGGATGTAACACTATCCGGAATAGTGACGTTTTGAAGTGGTGTACACCTACTAAATGCATAGTCTCCAATACTGGTTACACCATTTTCAATAATAACTTTAGTAACACTGCTGCGATTACTATACCAAGGAGCAGTTGAACTTCTTGTCCAATTTGCCATAGCACCGCTTCCGCTGATGATAAGTTCCCCATTATCACACAACACCCAAGTCAAATTGTCGCCATTAGCACCGCAACTGCCTGATGCTATAAACGGAAGTAGTTCGACGAAGCTGTAACCATTCTTGCTTGCGAAAGCTTCAGCAGTGGAATCTGCATAGCCGTATATAACAAAATCTGCAGCTACGTTTTTAAATGCGTATTCACCAATGCTTGTTGTTGGATTGGGGAAACTCACCGTTTTCAATAAAGAACAATGCTGGAATGCATAATCTCCTATTTTCTCAAGTCCCTCGTTAAAGGATACTTCATTTAGTGCTGCACAATTATCGAATGCATACTCCCCTATTTCAGTAATGTCGGAACCAAGAGTGATACTTTCCAAGTAATTACAATTGGAAAATGCACCATAGAAAACTCTACCGCCAGTTACTATTACCGAGGTAAGGGAAGCTGGTATATAATGTGTAGACGAATATGATGAACTATACTTTTGAGTGGTGTGAACGCCTCCGGTATAGCTATTTGTTCCAAAAATATAGCCAAACAGAGTAGATGAACTTGCATATAAGTTAGAAACAGACGAACCGATAAATGGTAATGTAATGCTTCTTAATCCGCTACATGCAAAAAAAGCACCGGATCCAATACTTGTCACACTATTTGGTACAATCATGGAGGTTATCTCGCTACATCCACTAAAAGCGCTACCTCCAATACTTGTGACACTATTTGGTATATTTATGTAAGCGAGTTTAGTACAAGAGGCAAATGCGCTACTGCCAATGGTTGTCACACTATTTGGTATATTGATTGCAACAAGACCGCTACATTTTGAAAACGAACAGCTTTCGATGCTTGACAAACTTTGAGGTAAGCTTACACTAATAATTTCTGAGCAATCAGTGAATGAATAGCGGCCTATGCTAGTTACGCCAAAATTGACAGTTAATGTTGTTATACCAGAACGATATGTATACCAAGGCGCCTTTAAGGTAGAAGTACTTGAATAATTCTTCATAGCACCCATACCACTTATAACTAGTTCTCCACTGTTGTAGAAGACCCACTTTACATTATCACCACCATCCCCACAATCACCGGAATCGACAATGATATCGGGTATCTCAATTACTTCAAAGTTGTGGAAATTTGCAGTCGCATATCTTTGGGCGGTGGAATTTTCACCGCCGTAGATTACAAAGTCAGATGATGTACAATTAAACACTTCAGATCCTAGAGTTGCAAATCCACTATAAAAGGTCACCGAACCAAGACTGCCACAGAATGCAAATGCGTTGCTACTGATGTACATTACACTTGTTGGTATCTCTATACTTGTGAGTTTACTGCAATAAAAGAACGCAAAGCGTCCGATACTCGTTACACCCTCGGGTATCTCTATGCTTGTAAGATTAAAGCAATAGGAGAATGCATCGTCGCTAATACACTTTACTCCCTCCGGTATCACCAAGCTTGTTATATTGCTACACCAAGCGAATGCACTACCGCCGATACTTGTTACACCTTCTGGTATATCAATGCTTGTAAGGTTAGAGCAATAGGAGAATGCATAGCTACCTATACTTGTTACACCCTCGGGTATCTTTATGCTTGTAAGAGAAGTACAACCATAGAACGCATAGTCACCTATGTTCGTTACACCTACAGGTATCTTGAAGCTTGTTTTTGTCTTTCCTGCAGGATATGTAACTATCGTTGTCATATCCACAGTAAACAGAACACCACCAATGTCTATGTAAACTGAATTCCCATCCGCTACGTCAATTGCAGCAAGCAAATCACAATTTGCAAATGCAGAGTTGCCGATACTTGTTACACTTGCAGGTATATCTATGTTTACGAGATTTTCGCACAAACATAACGCATAGTCACCGATGCTGGTTACTCCATCGGGAAAATCAATGCTTGTAAGATCGTAGCAAGAATAAAACGCATAGTCACCGATGCTGGTCACCCCCTCGGGAATCTTTACACTTGTAAGGTTCCAAGAATTCGCGAAAGCATAGTTACCGATGCTTGTAATGCCGTTTTCTATAATAACACTACGGATGTCTCTATACCAATAATCCCACGGCAGGGTTGAAGAGGATGTCCAGTTCATCATCTCACCAATGCCGCTTATAACAAGTTCGCCGTCACTATAAAGGGTCCATGTGAGGTTGTCCCCCTCTGCACCGCAAGTGCCGGCGGCGGTCACGGTGCGGTCATCTGCATAAGCCGTTACCGCGAACACGGACACAAGCGCCGCTAAAACGGCTATGACGAACAAAGTCTTAAAATGATAACGTTTCATTCTGTACCTCCAAAAGTTAGTCAATAAAAAAAGGCGCTAACCGAAGTTAACGCCTAAAAACGCAAACTCCGATAGTCGCCAAACTATACCGATGGAAAAACATTATCTGTCCACACCGTTGGAATTCGCATTTTTTCAAATTCATAGTATGGATAGAAAAAAGGGTATAATTCCCCCTATATTGTTTTTCCATTAATTTGGTTATAGTTTGGCGAGTACATTATACAACATATATTCTTGTATTGCAAGCAATTAAAAAAAGTTTTAATGAACGTATAATAAAAAATCCCCGCCGTTGGCGGGGAAAAAACCATATCAATAAGGGGAACGCTGTAATGCATCTGCACAATCGCGGCAGACAAGCTTGTTTTTAAAATAGGTGAGATTCTCGTGATTTCCGCAGAAGATGCATCCCGGCTGATACTTTTGAAGCACTATGCGGTTTTCATCAATAAATATTTCTACAGAATCCTTGGGACTCAAAGAAAGCGTTTTTCTGATTTCAATAGGAAGCACTATTCTTCCGAGATCGTCTATGGGGCGAACGATGCCTGTTGATTTCATTTGGCGATTCCCTTCCTTCCGTTTTTACAAAAAAGCGTCAAAAACCGTCAAATATAAAAAAATAGCAAAACATTTCGACACTTCTGTAATGATAATAGCATAATTTGCATTCAAAGTCAACATTTTCTTGAAGCATTTACATTTTCTGTATATTTTGTTTGCCCGGCGGCAAAAATACCGAAAAAGAGGAAGGCGGAATAAAAATTGAAGGGATGTCAGAAAAACGTTATTCTTGTTAAGGGTAAAGAGAGCGAGCTGTTTGAAGAGGCTTATTTCATTATGAAAGACACCGAAAGACCACGCTCAACTGCAGATATCGTTGCCGAGGCAAGGCGCATTATTGAAACAGAGGATATGAGCGCAGCCCCATTATCCGTTAAGCTGAACAGAAAGAAAAAGCTTCTTTTCTTCTTAATAGGTATGCTTGCCGCATCATTTACTTGGACTGCGGCAATGATAATCCATTCTGCTTTGTAATTTTTAATTTTGTTATTGCAATTTCGAGGAGTCTGTTGTATAATGATAGCGATTTCGTGTTCGTGAACTAAGCAAGCGCATCCGAATCTTAACGGGGGTCGTTATACCGTTATTATCCTATGCGCAAATGCCCGTAAAGCGGGCGGTTTTTGTGCGCGCTTTTTGCGCACTTTTGCTATGGTTAGGCACAACTGTGCCTTTTTTCATATCCGAATTCAATATATGCGCCCATATCCTTCGCTTCGCCCGTTCGGATCGCTTGTCATTCTCGATCCGGCAAAGAATCCAAGCAAGCATTACTATAGGCTCCGTTCGAGGCTGAAAGGGCGCTAAAACCATGATGCTACATATATGCCCTAGGGCAAATAAACACAAAGGAGATCATATGGCAAAAAAGACCAAAGCCAAATTAAAGGTTATGTCTCTTGGCGGTCTCGGCGAGATCGGCAAGAATATGACCGTGCTTGAATACGGTAACGACATCATTGTTATAGATTGCGGTATCGCCTTCCCTGATGAGGAGATGCCCGGTGTTGACCTTGTTATTCCCGATATAACTTACCTTGAGGAGAATGCTGATAAGATACGCGGAATTCTGCTGACCCACGGTCATGAGGACCACGTTGGCGCTATTCCCTACGTACTACGCTCCATCAACCCTCCCATATACGGTACTCGGCTTACCCTGGGAATCGTTGAAAAAAAGCTTTCCGAGCACCGTCTGCCAAACGTTCCGGAGCTTGTATGCGTTAACGCCGGCGACACACTTCAGCTTGGAGTTTTCCATGCGGAGTTTATTCGCGTTAACCACTCCATTGCCGATGCCTGCTGCATCGCTGTTAAGACCCCGGTGGGTACTGTCGTTCACAGCGGCGACTTCAAGCTTGACCTTACCCCAATAGACGGAAAAATGATGGATATCACCCGCCTTGGAGAGATAGGTAACCGCGGCGTGCTTCTTTTGATGTGCGAATCCACTAACGCGGAGCGCCCCGGCTTTACCCCCTCCGAAAAAAAGGTCGGACAATCGCTTACCAGCATCTTTGAACGGAATACCGATAAGCGTATCGTTATCGCAACCTTCTCATCAAACGTACACCGCGTTCAGCAGATAATCGACACAAGCGCAAAATACGGCAGAAAGGTTGCTGTGACCGGCCGCAGTATGATCAATATCGTAGGCGCCGCTGTTGAACTTGGCTATATGCAGGTACCGGACGGAGTGCTTATAGACATAAACGAGATCAAAAAGTACAGACCCGACCAGCTTACCCTTATCACAACAGGCAGCCAGGGCGAGCCGATGTCAGCGCTTTCCCGTATGGCAAGCAACGAGCACGATAAGGTTACGCTTACGTCAAACGACCTTGTTGTAATCAGCGCAAATGCCATCCCCGGTAACGAAAAGCTTGTCGGCAACGTAATCAACTCCCTGCTCTCGCGCGGAGTTAACGTACTTTACGATGCCGTTGCAGACGTACACGTTTCCGGCCACGCGTGCCAAGAGGAGCTGAAGCTGATGCACGCACTGCTCCGCCCCAAATTCTTTATTCCGATACACGGCGAATACCGCCATCTTGTAAATCATAAAAAGCTCGCAGAGTTTATGGGAATGCCCGAAAATCACGTGCTTATATCCGAGATAGGCAAAATAATTGAAGTCGATAAGGACAGTATGAGATTTAACGGCACAGTTCCAAGCGGCAAGCTGCTTGTTGACGGCTTCGGAGTCGGAGACGTGGGCAACATAGTACTGCGCGACAGAAAGCACCTCTCTCAGGACGGACTTGTAGTCGTTGTAGCGTCCGTGGATATGGAGCAGAGGCTCCTTGTCAGCGGTCCCGATATCGTAAGCCGCGGATTTGTTTACGTAAGAGAATCCGAGGAGCTTATGGAGGAAACGCGTCAGGTTGCGCTCAACGCTATTGAAAACTGCCTCGACCGCAATGTGACCGACTGGATGGAGATGAAGGGCAAGCTGCGCGACGACATTGCCCGCTTTATAAGCAAGGAAACAAAGCGTAAACCTATGATACTTCCCATAATAATGAGTGTATAAGGAGATCAAAACTATGGTACAGCATATTCTTGTATGAAAATTA
>JAZQJQ010000118.1:0-7817 GCA_045541735.1 Eubacteriales bacterium | reverse complement strand
ACTCCTTCGCTCACAGCACGACATGGCTCCGATCCGACTTCCTCGCTCCCGTTCTCATCCGTAAGCTTGGAAAACGCCGAATCGGCGGCAAGCCTTATTTCAAACTCGCGCCCGCATTCTTTTTCCTTTTCGGCGACGAGAGGAAGAATGCGCCCGCTCATATCCTCGTTTACCCAGATAAGCGATATATCGCAGGCCGCAGCGCAAAGCTCGTAAAACAGCTTTATTCCGTCACAAAGAAACGCCCCGTGCTTGCGGCGGAACTTCTTGTCTTTTAATGATGCCGAGCGCATCAAAGCAGGGTTAGAACGGCTTGTTACCGTTTCACCGGAAATAATCATACTCTCTCCGAATTCAAGTCGAAAAATAGAAAAACCGAAGGGCGCACGCATACGCGAGGCCCTTCGTTTCTTATGAAATTAAAGCGCAGCCTTTGCCTTTGCAGCAAGCTCTGCGAATGCAGCCTTGTCAGAAATAGCGATCTCGGAAAGCATCTTTCTGTTGAGGGTGATGCCTGCCTTCTTGAGTCCGTTCATAAAGGTAGAGTAGTTCATACCGTTAACCTTCGCCTGAGCGGAGATACGAGCGATCCAAAGACGGCGGAAGTCTCTCTTCTTCTGCTTTCTGCCGATGTATGCATACATGCCGCTCTTCATTACGGCCTGCTTAGCCATCTTAAAATGCTTGCTCTTTGCGCCCCAATAACCCTTGGCGGCCTTCAGGATCTTATTTCTTCTCTTGCGAGTCGCCATGGCGCCCTTAATTCTTGCCATTTTATATATTCCTCCGTATTTTCGTAATGTTTGGTCTTACTTCTGGATAAGAGTTCTGTAGATAGGTGCAAAGCTCTCGCTGAGAGTAGTGCCCTTACGCAGATTTCTCTTACGCTTCTGAGTCTTGAGTCCGAGGTTGTGGCGATGCTGAGAGTGGTTGCACTTAACCTTGCCGCTTCCGGTTACGGAAAAACGCTTTGCGGAAGCCTTATGAGTCTTGATCTTTCCCATGGTATATCTCCTTGAATTTTATTAACTGTTTCAGTTTTCCTGAGTGTTTTCTTCCTGCGCGGGCTTTTCCTTCTTAGCCTTTGCGGGAGTGTTCTTGAGAGGCGAAAGCACAACGGACATGAATCTGCCCTCCATAACGGGCTTCTTGTCTGCAGCACCGAACTCGGATACGGCATTCTCGAAACGCTCGATAAGCTCCCGTCCGATATCAAGATGGGTCATCTCTCTTCCGCGGAACACTACGATGACCTTGACTTTATCCCCGTCTGTAAGAAAACGCTTTGCGTGATTTACGCGGGTGTCAAAATCGTGAGTGTCGATACGGCAGGAAAGCTTAACTTCCTTGACCTTAACGATTTGCTGCTTTTTACGTGCTTCCTTTTCCTTTTTATCGCGCTCGAAGCGGAACTTGCCGTAATCCATTGCGCGGGCAACGGGGGGCACTGCCTGGGGAGCGATAAGCACAAGGTCAAGTCCTCTGTCGTATGCGTAAGACTTGGCGGAATCAAGGCTTTTTACGCCGAGCTGCTCGCCCTCTTCGCCGATAAGACGGACTTCCTTTGCCCTTATGTCGTCATTGATAAGCAATTCCTTAGTGCTGATGGTAAGGCACCTCCAAAGAAAATTAAAAATGTGCGAAAAACATTCCGCACATCAACACAATAAGTCCTCTGGACCGTTAAAGTATTGGACCGAGCTCGCTGTGCGGCACGGTGAGAACGGAGCGTTCTTCTTCATTTACATCGCGAATTATATCACCCTTTATCCGTCTTGTCAAGTGCTTTTTTTGTTTTTTTCACCCCCTTTTTCAAAATCGTAAGTTTCGACAAAGTTTTCAGCTTTTTTTCGTCTCTTTTGCGTCTTTACATTTTGCCGGCGCATTGGTATAATTATCTCACCCATTGCGGACGGGTCGCCGTACCGCGCAAAGCACACGCCCCTCTTCCCCGGGATCAAGCTTATGATCTTTACGGGAACGGAGCATGTGCTTTTTTCTTTATAAATGTTAACAAATTTTAAATTCTTTTCAATAATTGAAAAAAAGTATAGAAATTCCCGAGACCTTGTGATATAATGTAACATCTATACCTATGCAATCGCAAATGAAAGGAAATGTAATGTCCGCAACCGTAGAAACGATAGATAAATATATATTACCCGTGGTGCCGCTCCGCTCCATTGCCGCATATCCCGGTATGCCCATTTCTCTTGAGCTCGGAAGAAAGCGCTCGATAACCGCTCTTGAGGAAGCAAACGCAACCACCGGAAAGCTGTTCCTCATCCCTCAGAAGGATCCCGATACTGAGCATCCCTTTGCGGAGGATCTTTACGAGGTCGGCGTTATTGCCAAGATCAAAAGCGTATCAAAAACCAAGGAAAACACTGCCCGAGTGCTTTTCGAGTGCGAGGACAGAGCGATGATAACGAACGTCATCCAAAGAAAGGGATACATAGCCGCAGAGGGACTTTGCAAGCGCGTTGCACTTAAAGGCAACGGCGGAGTTAAAGCCGAGGCCATGCTCGGCGAGGCAAAGAACATATTCTCCCGCTTTGCAGAGCTTTCTCCTATGCTTCCCGATGAGGTGAAATTCGCCGTTGACACGGTAAGGGATCCCGGTCTTCTTGCCGATTTTCTTGCCGCAAATGCGCTTACCCGCTTTGAAAATAAAATAAAGATACTTTACGAATTTGACCCAATGCGCCGTATCGAGATGATCCTCTACTGTATGGAGGAGGAGATCAAGGTACTCGAATACGAGGCGGATATCGCCCGCAAGGTACGCAGCGCCATTGACGATAATCAGCGCGATTATTATCTCCGCGAGCAGCTCAACGTTATCCGCGACGAGCTTGGGATGAACGACGATGACGACGATTACGAGCCGCGCATAAGGGATGCAAAGCTTCCCGAAGAGGTGGAAACAAAGCTCCTCAAGGAAAACGTACGTCTTATGAAGACTCCCTTCGGTTCAGCCGAGGGAAACGTGCTCCGTAATTATATCGAGACCTGCCTGGAGCTTCCCTGGAACAAAACAACACCCGAGAGAAAGAGCTTAAAACAGGCGCGCCGTATACTTGACCGCGACCATGAGGGTATTGAGGACGTAAAAAAGAGAATACTCGAATACCTTGCGGTCAGGGAGCTCACCGCAAAGCCTGCAAGCCAGATAATCTGCCTTGTCGGACCTCCCGGCGTAGGTAAAACTTCCGTTGCCCGTTCCATTGCCGAGGCGGTTGGCCGCAAATACGTGCGCGTTGCGCTCGGCGGCATAAGAGACGAGGCTGATATCCGAGGTCACCGCAAGACATACGTCGGCGCCATGCCCGGAAGAATAATCGAGGCAATAGGCCGTGCAGGTACCTCCAACCCGCTCATACTTCTTGACGAGATAGATAAGCTTGCAAACGATTTCCGAGGCGACCCCGCATCCGCACTGCTCGAGGTGCTCGACAGCGAGCAAAACAAGTTCTTCCGCGACCATTTTCTTGAGCTTCCCTACGATCTTTCGGGCTGTATGTTTATTGCGACCGCAAACGATCCCTCCGGTATTCCGGCACCGCTTTACGACCGAATGGAAGTGATCGAGCTGAAGACCTACACCTACTCGGAGCGCCTTGCCATAGCAAAGCGTCACCTTATTCCAAAGCAGATTGAAAAGCACGGTCTTACTTCCGCACAGCTGAAGATCACCGATGCGGCGGTAAACAAAATGATCCGCAGCTACACACGCGAGGCGGGCGTACGCAATCTTGAAAGAGAGATAGCGAACGTTTGCCGTAAATGCGCGGCGGGCATCGTCGGTAAGGAATATGAAAAGCTTACCGTCCGTCCCGATATGCTCCCCGAGCTTCTCGGACCCGAAAAGCTCCTCCCCGAGACCGTTCCGGCAAGTGATACAGTCGGTCTTGTTAACGGACTTGCATACACTGAAAGCGGCGGAGCTATGCTTCCCATTGAAGTTGCTCTTCTGCCGGGAAGCGGAAAGATAGAGCTTACAGGCTCCCTTGGCGACGTTATGAAAGAAAGCGCGCACATTGCGGTAAGCTTTATGCGCAGCCGTGCCGAAATACTCGGCATAGATCCCGATTTTTACAAAACGAAGGACATCCACATCCACGCACCCGAGGGCGCAGTACCAAAGGACGGCCCAAGTGCCGGCATTGCGATGACCGTGTGCCTTGCAAGCGCGCTGACAAACAGACCCGTTGACCGTACCGTCGCAATGACGGGCGAACTTTCCCTGCTCGGACGTGCCATCGCCATCGGCGGCTTGAAGGAGAAGACCCTTGCGGCACTCCGCGCGGGCGCAAAGACCGTTATCATCCCCAAAGACAACGCACGCGATATGGAAAAGCTGCCGGATGAAGTAAAGCACGGACTTAACTTCATATGCGTTGAGGATGCGGACACGGCAATAGAACTTGCACTGCTTCCGGCAAAAAAGGCATCTAAGGCAAAAAAGACCGATGAAGCTGAGTTTACCCCCATTCCGTCCGCAAACAAGAGCTACGTCCCCCTCAACTGCCTTTCCAAAAATAACGAATAAGAGTTGTTTGAAATGATAAAAATCAACGTACAAAACTCAAAGCTGGCGATAACGGCGGGGCTGCCCAAGCAGTTTCCCGCCTCCGCCGTACCGCAGATAGCCTTTTCCGGACGTTCGAACGTAGGCAAAAGCTCTCTTATGAACACCTTGCTGGGCAGAAGATCCCTTGCGAGAGTTTCCTCAACACCCGGAAAGACCATTACGGTAAATTTTTACGACATTGACGGTAAGCTGTTTCTCGTTGACCTGCCGGGATACGGATATGCAAAGCGCAGTCCCGAAGACAAGAAGCGCTGGTCGCAGCTTACCGACGGATATTTCACACGCAATCCGCGTATCGACCTGCTTCGAGGTGTTATACAGCTCGTTGACTGCCGAAGCGGTGCGACATCGGACGACCTTATGATGATAGACTTCCTCCGTCAGTCTGAGATCCCCTTTATCATCTGCGTAACGAAAACAGACAAGCTCGGCAAGACCGCACTTAACGGATCGCTTGACTCGATAGCGGAAAGCTGCGCTGTTTCAAGAGAAGAGCTCGTTCCCTTCTCGTCCCTTTCCGGCGCGGGCAAGACCGAGCTTTGGAACCGAATATACGAACTGCTCGAAAGGTAAAACCATGCTTTTAAATCTGTTGCGAAGCGGCTTTGACAAATGGGCGCTTGTAGAGATACTTGTTGCCCTGCCCGTGGTACTTTTTGCACTTACCGTTCACGAGGTAAGCCACGGATATGCTGCATATAAGCTCGGCGATCCCACAGCACACAACTACGGCAGGCTTACCCTAAATCCCGCAAAGCACCTTGATCTTATGGGTACGCTTTGTATGCTTATCGCCGGCTTCGGCTGGGCAAAGCCCGTGCCGGTAAACCCACGCTACTTCAAAAATTACCGCCGGGATATGGCAATAACCGCCGCCGCGGGTCCGCTTTCCAATTTTATCATGGGAATCATCGGCGCCCTCGCATACGGCGGAGTGATACGCGGCTTTAACGCATGGCTTGAGATCGCTCCCTCGATGTCGGTCTACAATTTCGGCTATGCGGTATCGCTTCTGTTTTTCTATTTTTCGTTTCTCAACTTTTCTCTATGCTTCTTCAATCTTATCCCCATTCCTCCCTTTGACGGAAGCAGGATACTTTTCACCTTTCTGCCCGACAGGCTGTATTTCGGAATAATGAAATACGAGCGCTACATTATGGTAGTACTGCTCGTTTTGCTTTGGACGGATATAATTCCCCTGCCCATCGGAGATATTTCCTCTTTTCTTCTCGACAAGATATCATCCCTTGTAATCTAACACAAAAGGAAAAGCACAGGATGCAGCAACCAACACTCAAGCTGGAGATATTCGAGGGTCCGCTCGACCTTCTTTTATCACTCGTTCACAAAAACAAAATGAATATCAACGACATCGTTATCTCCGTTATCTGCGAGCAGTATCTCGATTATCTTTCGCAGGCGGAGGCGATGGACGTTGAGCTTGCTTCCGAATTTATCGTTATGGCAAGCGAACTGATGCTGATAAAAAGCCGTATGCTCCTTCCCCGCAAGGAAGAGGACGAAGACCCGCGCGCACCCCTTGCCGAGGCGCTTTTGCTTTACGAAAGAGCAAGAGAGGCGGCAAAGGTCATGCTGCCCCTTTACGCGGAGTTTTCAGGCAGAATGGTAAAGGACGAGGACGAGCTGCTTCCCTTAAACGAGCTGCCGACGGGCCTTGACCCGGATAGACTGACAGCGGCATTTTTAAAGATGCTCTCGCGTATGAAAAACAGCGAAACGAGCAGCGAAACGCTTATCTCTCCCATCGTAAAAGCAAAGCCCGTACCCGTAAGGATGATGGCAAACAACATTCTCGGCTACGTGCGCGAAAAGAAAAAAGCAAGCGTGGTCACACTGCTTGCAGGTGCTACTACAAGAGGCGAGCTTGTAGCCTCGTTTATCGCACTTTTGGAGCTTATAAAACAGAAGGTGCTCCTTTTGTGCGAAACGGAAGAGCAGGCGGAGCGCGGAGATATTGATTACTCTATCTCCCTTATGCTCAACCCCGATGCGGACAGCACCGAGGTCATGACGGAATACGACAGCGACGAATCCGGAAAGGACGGTGACAGCGAAAATGAGTGAACAGACGACCGAAAGACTTGACGGCACGGCTGAAAGCCTGCCGGACATAAACGGAGCGGATGCGGAGAATATAATAGAGGCCGTGCTTTTTGCCGCAGGCCATCCGCTTGAATACGCAAAGATAGGCAAGCTGTTCGGCGCCACTCCCGGGGAAACGAAAAAGCGCATTGCCGCATTTGCGGAAAAATTCAATGCCGAAAACGGCGCCCTCACCCTGCTTTGCCTCGACGAATGCGCACAGATATGCACACGCGAAGAATTTGCTCCGTATATACGCGAAGCGCTCGGTATCCGCAAGGGCGGAAACCTTTCCAATTCTTCGATAGAAACACTTGCAATAGTTGCATACAATCAGCCGGTCACACGCGTGTATATAGATACCGTGAGAGGTGTAGACTCGTCCTACGCGGTAAACTCCCTGCTTGAGCGCGGACTTATCGAGATCGTAGGCAGGCTTGACCAGCCGGGTAGGCCGATGCTCTACGGCACAACTCCCGATTTTCTGCGTTGTTTCGGACTTAACTCCGTCAGAGAGCTTCCCGAGGTCGACGGCGCGGGAAGCGCACCCGAGGTGCTTCTCAACCTCACCATTGACGATATGCTGAACGAGACCGAAGGCAAAAACGGCGCGGAAAGCGAAGAAAAAGCCGAATGAAAGCGCTGTGGCTTATACTGCTTATACCGCTTTTTTTGCTCCTCCTCGCCCTATTTATCCGCGTGCGCTTCCGTATAAAAGCGGAGAGCGACGTTAAGCTTATATTGGAGCTTCCCTTTTTCAGGCTTCAGCTGTTCCCGGAAAAGGAAAAACGCCCGGATCCGAAAAAGTTCAGCCGCGAGGGTCTGCGGAGGCAGATACTTAAAGAACGCAAAAAGATCGGCAAGCAAAACAAAAAGAAAGCCGCAAAGGCGGCAAAGAAGCAGGCAAAGCAGTCCGCGGCATCAGGTTCCGCACCGAAGAAAAAAATGTCTGTTATCGAAATAATAGAGCTTGTCACCCTGCTTGTAAACAAGCTGCTCACGAACCTATCCCGCCGTTTGCGTATCGACGTTAAAAAGCTTCACGTAACCGTTGCAACGGACGATGCGGCAAGCACTGCGATCCTCTACGGTGCCGTCAGCGCTGCTATGGCGGGACTTA
>JAZQJQ010000117.1:0-4581 GCA_045541735.1 Eubacteriales bacterium | reverse complement strand
CTGCGGCGCTAAGAACTTCACCGATATTCGTAAGTTCAACCTAATGTTCAAGACCTTCCAGGGTGTTACCGAGGACAGCACCAGCCAGATCTACCTCCGTCCCGAGACTGCTCAGGGTATTTTTGTTGACTTCAAATCGATCCAGAGAACCACAAGAAAGAAGGTCCCCTTCGGTGTAGGCCAGATAGGTAAATCCTTCAGAAACGAGATCACTCCCGGCAACTTTATCTTCCGTATCCGCGAGTTCGAGCAGATGGAGCTTGAGTTCTTCTGCAAGCCCGGTACAGACCTTGAGTGGTTCGATTATTGGCGTTCATACTGCCGCGGTTGGCTTCTCAACCTTGGTATGAAGGAGGAAAATCCCCGCCTCCGCGACCACGATGCGGACGAGCTTTGCTTCTACTCCAAGGCTACCACAGACTTTGAGTTCCTCTTCCCCTTCGGATGGGGCGAGCTTTGGGGCGTTGCCGACAGAACCGACTATGACCTCACTCAGCACGCTAACCACAGCGGCGAGGCTATGGAATACTTCGATCCCGAAACCAACGAAAAGTACGTTCCCTACGTTATCGAGCCTTCTCTCGGCGCTGACCGTGCGGCTCTTGCTTTCCTTTGCGATGCTTATGACGAGGAGACCATCGGAGAGGGTGACGTAAGAACCGTTCTTCGTCTCCACCCCGCTCTTGCACCGTATAAGTGCGCTATTCTTCCCCTTTCCAAGAAACTTTCCGGCCCCGCTACCGAGCTTTACGAAAAGCTTTCCCACGACTTCAACTGCGAGTTCGACGAGACCGGCTCCATCGGCAAGAGATACCGCCGTCAGGACGAGATCGGCACTCCCTTCTGCATTACCTTTGACTTCGAGTCTCTTGAAGACGGCTGTGTAACAGTACGTGACAGAGATACTATGGAGCAGGTTCGTATGCCAATGGATCAGCTCAAGGCTTATATCGCTGAGAAGATAGATTTCTGATCACATTTTAAGAATTCAGGCATATAATCACCTTGAGGTGATAATTATGCTTAATGAAAAAGAATACAATAGGATCGCCGCCGTTATGTATGCCCGCAAATGGGCATTATCCCGCAACCCTCTTTTTACGGATTATGCGGGCATCGGCGGCGATTGCACAAGCTTTGCTTCACAATGCGTGCTTGCAGGCTGCTGTGCAATGAACTTCACCCCAACCTTCGGTTGGTATTACATCACATCCGATATTCGTACGGCTTCTTGGACGGGTGTCGAGTATTTTTACGATTTCATGGTAAATAACCGAGGCGCAGGCCCCATCGCTCTTCCCGCACCGCTTTCAAATGCGGAACCCGGTGACGTGATCCAACTGGCGAAAGAGGGCGACTGGTATCACACTCTCATAGTCACACGTGTTGACGGTGACGAGATCCTTGTAGCAGCGCATACTGTCGATGCGCTTGACAGGCCTCTGTCCGAATACGATTATGAGGAAGCGCGTCTTATCCATTTCATTTCTGTCAAATACAGCGAAAATTCCAATTGCTTTTTGCCGCTTCTAAACGGCACGGAGCTTAGGCTTTAGGAGAGCTTTATGATAGACCTGCTTGATCTGCAAAAAACATTCATCTGCCGCCATCTGCATGAGGGCGGAACAGCCGTCGATTTTACAATGGGAAACGGTTACGATACCGCATTTCTTGCCTCTGTTGTGGGCGAGAACGGCAAGGTGTACGCTTTTGATATTCAACAAAAAGCGATCGAGAGCACAAAAGCAAGACTTGATAGCCTCGGTCTTTACGACAGATGCACGCTTATTCTTGATTCCCATTCGAACGCCGAAAAATACGTCGAAGGTCAGTTCAATGCAGGTATGTTCAATCTCGGTTGGCTTCCCGGCTCAGGAGATAAAAAGATCACCACAAAAAGAGATACCACACTTCCTGCAGTGCGATTTGCAATCTCGCGCCTTGCTCCGGACGGAATACTGCTTATAGCAATATATCCCGGTCACGAAGAAGGCAACGCTGAAGGAAAAGAGGTATGCGAATATCTATCCACGCTCGATAGACGTACGTACTGTGTGACCCAGGTAAAGATTCTCAATTCACCGACTTCTCCGTATTTTATGATCATAGAAACAAAAGAGGAGAAAAAATGAACAATCAAAGAGATCCAAAAAAGCAGGTTCGAAACGTTCAAAGACCAGATGTACGAAACGAACAGCGCGCCACTCGAAACGTGAATCAACGCAACGCTCAAAACCCAGCCCGTAGACCTTCCCAACAACAACTAAACAGACGCGCGCCCATAAAAGGACAGAGGGTAAACGAAGTCGAAGCACTGGCAGGCAGACGCAGATACCTGCAGGAAAAAAGGAGCGCGCGCCGTGCTTCCGTAGTCGCTTTCTTTTCCGTTTTTCTCTCGCTCTGCCTTGTCACCGGTATTATTTTTGCAGTTATAATCAACAGCGGCAAGGACACCAAGGCGAAAGAAGTCATTGTGATGAATATTGAAGGTACGCCGAAAGCGGAAATCCCGATCTCGGAAGCTTATCTCAACGAGATGCTGTACATAGATTTTTCCGCAGTTGCCAACCTTTGCGGTTTTTCGGCTGTGGGAGATACAAACGGCATCACATATGCTTTTGTTTCCTCATCAGGTATCGACCAATACATGACCTTCACCTACGACAGCAATGCCGTTTCAGTTAACGGACACAACGTTAATATGGAAGGAATTGCTATTATGCAAAGCGGTGTACTCAAAATCCCCTTCAGCTTTCTTGAAGCAAATATAGGCGGACTGGAGACGGAGGTGGATGAAGACGAGCGTACCGTCACCATAACCCGCGAAAAGATGACCGGAAGTCTCCCCAACGACCCTAAATATGAGGATATCGTTCTGTTCCTCCAGCCTGAGATCCCGATACCGCCCATTGGAGACGAAAACGATTTTAAAGACCCGCTTGAAGTCGAGTTTATCTCCGATCTCTCCGAATATGAGCAGTATATGAATCCGTTAGACAGGGATGCTTATCTTGTACTTATTAACAAAGAAAATCCCGCCGACAGGGATTACGTACCGGAAGAGCTGGTACACATTCCTACACAGTTTGCCTGCTACCCCGACAGCTCACTTTCTACAATGCGTCCGATAGCTGCAAAGGCACTCACCGCGATGCTCACCGAGGCAAAAAACTACGGTATTGACGATGTTAAGGTGACTCACGCTTACAGAAGCTATTATACGCAAGATTGGTACTTCAATTACTATATTGAACAAGAAATGGCTGGCGGTCTGTCAAAAGACGAGGCAACCAAGATAGTATTAACGTACTCGGCTCCCGCAGGCACCAGCGAGCACCAGTCCGGACTTACCGCAGATATGCACAATCTTTACAATGTATATGACAAAGAGCTGGAGGACTTCGAATATACAGAAGCTTACAAGTGGCTTAAAGAAAACTGTTGGAAATTCGGATTTATTCTCCGATTCCCCCAGGGCAAAGAAGAAATTACGGGGTTCCAGTTCGAATGCTGGCATTTCCGCTTTGTAGGCAGGTATCACGCATATCAGATATATTCTCAGGATCTATGCCTCGAGGAATATCTCCAGCAATTAGCAAACAATGATTAAAGCGAAAAAACGGAAGGCACTGCCTTCCGTTTTTTTATTTGAATATACTGCCTATAATTTCAAACAGCTTGAATCTTAATTCATATTTTCCGCTTCTGTCGTTTTTAATGACTTCATAATTATCCTTTGATAGGCCTGCAGCAATATAGGCTTCCTCTCCTTTTGCTGCATCAAGGCAAAGCGGTGGAAAAAGTACACACCACCAGTTTTGCCCCTCACCTGAACCAAGCACTATTTTAAGAGAAAGATAATTTCCCGCAGGCAAAGAAACGTCCTCGTAAACTCTGTTGGGATAGTATTCATTTTCAAAGCTGACCGATGCGTTGTAATCTGCACCAAGCTCCGATAACTTCGTATTGCAAAATTTTTCAAGTTCATCCTTCACCGTCAACAGCGCATCTTCAGCATCATTTCTATTTGAATATGACGAGAGAATCTCCGAATATTCGCGAAGTATCTCATCCCTGAGCATAAGCTTGACATTTTGGTCATACTCCCCATCAGTATCCGCAAGAATATGGAGTCTTATAAACCCATCCCGGAATTCAGCTGCAGAAAATGATACAAAAGCAATGAAAACACCCAAAAACAAAGCACACACAACAAGTAATCTCTTCATAACGATCCCTCCGATCGCTACAGTATTTCCCTGCTGTGTGTACTTTATTCATTATTTTACAAAATCAAACTCAAAATCGTAGATATTCACGGTATCGCCGTCGTTTATGCCGTTATCCTCAAGCAGTTTGATTATACCGGATTTAATAAGCATACGCTGGAAGTACGCAACGCTTTCTCTGTCGTCAAAGTTGATCCTGCCCATAAAGTTATAAAGCCAGTCTCCCTCAACGTAGAACACCTTGTTATCGCGCCTTACGGTTGTCTCTTCTGCTGTCTTGAGTACCTCTTCTTCCTCGACGTAATCCGGCTCGTACTTTATCATTGGCGGAAGCTTTTCAAGCTCGTCGGCA
>JAZQJQ010000116.1:0-20920 GCA_045541735.1 Eubacteriales bacterium | reverse complement strand
GTGTTTTCAGCTTCAAGCAGCTCGGTTATATCAAATGAAAACGGAATATAACCGCCGCTGTGAGTGCCGACAGACCTGCCATTTACAAACACCTCGCACTCTCTGTCGACAGCACCGAAATGCAGTATGACTCTGCCGACGTTAAAGCCGTCGGGCAAGGAAAAGAGCCTGCGGTAATGATAAAAGCTTCCGTCCTCAAAGACCTTTCCTATTCCCGAAAGCGCCGATTCGGGCGGGAACGGCACAAGTATCTTTTCCCCATAATTCGGTGCTTTTCCGTCATAAGTTACCGAAAAATCCCACTTTCCGTTAAGAGGCAGGTAAGAATCGCGCTCCATAAGCGGGCGCGGGTACTCCGCGTGGGGAGTATTTCCCACCGAGCTTGCCAATTCAGTATAAAGATTATTAATTGCGTTTTTCATTGCGTGCTCCAAAAACATAAAAATCAACAAACCACCGCCAAGATCTTTCGCTACCGGCTTGCAAAAGGTCATTCTCGAGCGAAGCGAAGAATCTCTTTGCAAGCCTTCCGCTCAAGGATGACAGGCGGTGGCTCAAATGAATGCATCGAGAGGGCAAAACCCTCTTTTATGATACTTCAAACAATAAAAAATGTCAACATAAACGGTCCATTTCCGCTTGCACTGCGGATCCGGTCCAACTTTAGCTTTTGAGTAAACGCATCACATACCTTAACCTTTAATTTTTCCCATCATAACAACGTTTTCAAACCCGTAATTGCTGAAATGATGTTCAAGCAAAACTCCCTCGCGGACAAATCCCGCCTTTTCGTAACAACGTATAGCCCTTTTGTTTGACTCAAACACATTGAGATAGACCTTATGAATATTCAAACGCCGGAAACAATAATCTGCAAGAGTCTCCACAGCATCGGCACCGTAACCTCCGGAAATGTTCAAACTAATAAACAACTCAACATTACGGTTGATCGTATCGAAGTTTTTGAGACCGATGGTTCCTATTTTTCTGCCGTCTGATTTGTCAAGCACCAAAAACAGTTTGGTGCTTCCCGAGGTCGTGACGTTTTTGATCCACGCTTCATGCTCAAACTCGGAAACAGGATACAGTGTGCCGGTCAGATCGCGCAATTCCTCCACATTGACCCACTCGTATATATTTGCCGAATCCTCTTTTTGCACGCCTCTGATAATAACATTTTTTCCGCTTATCATAATCTCACTCCGCCGTAATTCAAATTTCAACACGATTAAACTCGTTTTATCGAGCATTGTCAAGAAAAAGAGCACAAATTATCATATTATAAGGGGTGAAAAAAATGATTTCTTATGAACCTTTATACAAAACCTTGAAGGAGAAAAATATTTCGACGTACAAGCTTATAAACGAATACGGTATCAGCCGCAGCCTGCTTGACCGACTCAAGCACAACCGTCCCATAAGTACCGTAACCGTCAATGATCTTTGCAACATTTTACATTGTAAGGTCGAAGATATTTTGCTTTTCACGGAGGATACTGACACAAACGGACATTTGCCTTATGGAAAAAAAACATTTTAAAAAAATATGCAGGAGCATAATAAAAAAGCAAGGCATAACCTTGCTTTTTTATTATGCTGATCTGATTACTTCTGCACAGTGTAAGGCTCCTTGCCGGGCGTCTCAACGGTGTAAGTACCTGCCTTGTAATCAACTGTGATCTTCGTTCCGTCGGAATACGTGGTACGGTAAAGCTTTTCGCCGAGTTTTTCGTGGTTTTCCATAAACTCGTACTGCAGGTGCTTTAAGGGCTCGAACTCGTCATACGCACGCTTGAGTGCCGCAACGGAATCCGCGATCTGCTCATCAGTCTTATTATAGAGGTCAACGTCTCCCATCCAGTTACGGTCGGGGCCAAACTTACTGTTGAAGTACATTACGGGACGTCCGCCGTACTCGATAAAGATAAGCTGGTTCTCCCTTCCCTTTAGGGTGTAGTTGATGGTCTGAGAGGTTGCATTGGAAAGCACAAGTCCGTGGTATACGAGTTGCCAGAACGGAATGCCCTCGTCGTGAAGCGCACAGAACTTCTTGGTCTGCCACTTGGAGCGCACGCCCGTGTAAAGAATGCTGTCAACGTCCGCATTCATAAAGTCCATATAACCCTCGCTCTGATATCCGCCGAAGAGCTGACGGGAGAGCTGCGCTATCTTACGGTAATATTCGTGCGCCTTTTTACGGCTTACGGGGTGCTTGGGATTGGAGCATTTTTCGGGGATATATGCGGTAAGCTCGTCTACGTAATGGAGTCCCGCAAAGCCGTAACCGCGTACAACGGGCAGATCCGTCTTTGCATATTTTTCGTAAGCAAGCTGTGGACAAAGCGCCCAGGGATCGCCGCCGTTTAGTCCGTTTTTCTTGTATACGTCGCGCAAAAAGGGTGTATGGTCGCCGTTTGCGTCCTTGCGGGTGCAAAGATCGTCGCGGCAGAAGTTGTTTGCTATCTCGTATGCACCGCAGGAAACGGTATGGCATACCACCTGGTATCCGAGGCGCTGTGCACGTGCAATGAACTGTACGAGCTCGTCGTCGCCTCCTATGCGGTCATCGCAGGGATACTGCTGGGGAAAGCGTCCGTCGTGACCCGAAGGGCCCCAGCCTACCAAGCAGAATTCTGCCTTATCAACGCCCGCCTCCTGCATCTTATCGATGACCTTATGCAGGTCGGATATAGTTGCGGCCACGTACATCTCAGGCTCGTTTGCAAGTGTCTGCTGGCGGATGGGTGTGGGGATAGGCTTCCAACCCATGCGTACGCGTATCTCCATGCTTTCCGCCGCCTTGCGTACCGCATCGCGGCGCTTTGCCTTCTCCTTGAGGGTCATACAGCCCATAACGTCCATCTGATACTTGCGGTAGACCTTTGCCATATCGGAATAAGTAGCACCGGGCATCTTGTAGTAGTATACAGTGATGTCCTCATCGGGATCGTCACCCTCAAGCTCTACTCTGGGATGGATGCAGTAAACTCCATCCTTAACCGCTACGCGGAAACGCGCGGTATCGCGCATTCCCTCTATGCGGATGAAAACGGCATTATCGTTTTCGCAAATACCGCCTACAGTCATTGCAGAAAGCCAGGTAAGCGTTTCCGTATCGGGTTTTTCATCGAAATAGCAGAGACAGAATGCACTTCCGAAGGTCGTGGGGAAGAACATATATCCGTCATCTCCCTTATGTGCCGTTGTAAGTGCGCTTTCTATTTCAACGGTCTGATAAAGCTTTCCGTCAAGATATCTCTTGGGTACGGTAAGCTTTACTACACCGCCCATATCCTCTACCGCATAATTGATCTGATGCACGTTTCCGTCAAGCAAAGTGCCGGAAACCTTAAAACCGTAATCCATTGTATCTCCTTTCACTGATACGTGTCTTATATCTTAGATCGTAATTATTTTTCTTCCTTTGCAAGCTCGGTGAAAAATGAATTCCACTTTTTGAGATAAGTGTTAGCCGCGCGCTCAAGTGACTTATAACGGGATGCCCAGTTAGAGTTATCCTCGCGGAACAGGTAGAGCAGATTTTTATTTATATCTGCCGGCTGATAGTAATAGCCAAGGTCGAACACACGGTTGTCGTATATCAGGTCGAGCATTTCTCTGCTCTCCTCATCACGAACGATACTTCCGTAGAGCATTTTGTCATAGTAAGCGGGGCGAACATACTGCTGAGAATAATAACCGATAGTCTCAAGAATCACGCCGGTACGCTCCGCATCCTCCTGATGGTAAGGAAGGCTGAGAAAACGTGAATTGTAGGGCGCTACGGTGCAGTAGTAATCCTCCTGAGCCTCTGTATATTTGAATACAGGAAGGATACCGTAATCGGTCTCCATATCTCTGAAACGGGAGGTTACGCCGAGCCAGGTAAAGAGGAAAAGACCCTGATCGTTTGCAAAGAGGGTATGCTCAAGGGGCGAAGTGGCGTTGAACTTCTTTGTTCCGTCGGCATTAAAGGTATGCTGATAACGGAGAACACTATCGTTCTGGATAACAAAATCGGTATAATCCTTGAAGATACCGATAACGCCCTCTGTTCCGAGAGTGAGGACCATATTACCGTCATCATCGGCAACACAGCAGTTTTCGCCTGCGGCATTGACTACTGCGTAAATAGAGTCATCCCATACGAGCGAGCCGTAAAGATCGGCATCGGTGAACTTCTCGTCACCGTTAAGATCCTCGGAAACGAGGGAGCTGTACTGCTTAAAGGTATCAAGAGTCCACTTGCCCTCGTTTACAGTCTTGTAAAGATCGGGAATATCCTTTTCCTTTGCAATATTCTTGTTGAAGGCGATGATTATTGTGCAGTTGAAATTATCAATGCTGAAATCACCGGTGGTAAAGAACTGCATACCCTTTATCTCAAGGCTTTCCACTGCCTTCTGGTCCCACCAATCGTTGGAAAAATCGATGGAATCAATGAGATTCATATTGTAGTTCGCGCCCGCGTAGGAAATCTGCGACTGATCATATGCGGGAAGTATTGCGATATCATAGTTGCAATCGCCGGAGGTCTTATCTCTTATAAGCACACCGTAGCTTTCTGCGGTACCTGCCTTACTTACTATAACGTGCTTGGATTCTATCGTCATATTAAGGCGGTCGCACACGGACTCGTTACGTTTGAAGATAGCGTTATCAAGTATGGTGCCGCCCTCTTCTGTATAAATAAAGTCCGAATACGAAGCAACAAGCTTCATAGATGCTTCAAGAGCAAGAAAATCGTAGCCTTCAAGATCCTGCTCCTCGATAGGACAAGTATCCGGAGGCTCGGTGGAAACCGGCGCCTCTGTAGTAACCGGTACGGGTTCTGTTGTTACGGCAGGGTCGGTAACTGCAGGCGGAGTTTTTTCGCCGCACGCACCGAACATAAGAGAGCCCGAAAGCATCAATACTGCCAAAACAGCGGAAAGTATGCGTTTTTTCATAGCTTTATCTTTTCCTCCATATTTGCGGAATTTTTCCACTCTTAGTATAGTCCCGTCCAAAAAAACAAACAATGTATTTTTTAGCGAATCTATTGTAAATTCCGACACACCGTGTTAGAATAAAAGCGCAAGGAGGAACGTACTATGGAAACAGTATCTATAAAGCAAATTACGCAAAAACATATTTTTTACAACATTTTCGGCCTTGCGCAATCGTGGAACGGCTTGACTAAACCGAAAGGTTGGAGCTTTTTGGACTCGCCGAGACCGTATAACGGTTTCATGTATATGCTTCAGGGAACCGTGCGTTTTTCATATCCCGACGGAAGAACAGAGCAGTTCGAAAGCGGAGATCTATTGTATATTCCGAAAGGCTGTGAATATCAAACCGAGTTTTTCAGCCGTCCGGAGGAGACCGCAGACCTGCTTGTACAGTTTGGAATACGTGATTTTGGCGAAAATGAATACGTGTTCTCCGATAAGGTGGAAAAATTGCTTGAAAACACACCTGAGCGCATTGCAAAGGACTTCTGGGCGATACGCAATTATTCCTCCAACGTAATAAAGCCGTATCTGCAGATAACGAAAACGTTTTACGGTCTGCTTGAAAAAATACAGGCTCAGCTCATTTTGGACGAAAGCGATGATAAGGGAAAAAGCGTCATCGCGCCCGCCATTATGTATCTTGATTTTCACGTAGGTGACAGCATCAGCGTTGCTGAGCTTGCAAAAATGTGTCTTTTGAGCGAAACGGCATTCCGCAAGGCGTTTAAGGCATACACCGGGATGTCGCCTGCAAAGTACAGAACGGCACTAAAAATACAAAAAGCGCAGAATATGCTCCAAAGCTCTGCAGAAATGTCGGTGGCCGAGGTTGCTGAATCACTCGGATTTTACGATATCTCGCATTTTCACAAGACCTTTACCGCTCACGTTGGCATGACCCCCGATAAATTCCGCAAGCAGAACTGAATACAGAAACGGCAGGAGCAAGCTCCTGCCGTTTCTGTATTCAAAATCTATTACGCAGATTAACGAACCGTGCATCCTTTATCTTCACTTCTCCGTCAACGGAGATCCTCAGTGTATGTGCGCCTCTGCCAACGGTAACGGGCAGATATATCCTATCGGCATTCACGTATCCCTCGGGCGCAGGTGCAGTCTTGCGGAAAGCGAATCCGCAGTAATACTCCCCGTCTGCCTCCAGGCGAGCGTGAACTATTGCACCGCTCAAATTATCAAACGCCAGGCAAAGATATGCTTCCTTATCGGTCTCCGACACAACGGAAACAGCGCCGCCGTTTTCGGTAAGCTCCGCTGTACCCGCAGCGCGCTCCTCTACCCTTACAAGCGAAAGATCGTCTGCAACGGCATACCCCTCTCCGAAAACAGATATACCTATCTCAGCAGTTTCGGAGGAGGCGGTGAATACAAGCTCACGCAATACGGGTTTGTGCTCTGTATAGGCTGTATATCCCTCCGTTTTGCTGATACTTACGCAGCTGCTTTCGGCAAATACGTATGCATCGGACTCGGGAGAAGACATAACGAATACCGTAAGCATATACTTTTCTCCGACAACGAGTCCGCTTACACGCTGGCGTATCTCACCGTTCTCGGTAAGCTTAACAGCAAACAGTCCTGCCGTTGCAAGAGGAGATATCTCCGCCTTGCCGCGCGCGGTCAGCCACCCCGTAAGGTCGCCTGTCTCAAAACCGCCATTTGTCAGCTTTATGCTGTCGTGCGCATTTATTTGCTCGTTCGGAATGTAATAATTATTATCGTCCCAATATCCGCCGCGCTCCTTTAAGATGCTCTCAAAGTTTCTGCGATACATATCAACGATATCCGTTATCTTAAATCTTTCGGGCAGATCAAGGGCGTTCATCCAATACATTTCCTTCAGTCCCTCGGGAGCAAGGTTGGTGATAACTCCCTGCCCGTCCTGCCAAACAAGGCGGTTGACCTTTTCGGGCATAGTTTTCATACCCGTGATAATGGCAACGACGGTAAGTGCTATTCCGCACGTGCTCTCGCAGTCGTATCCCGCAAGGGCACCTATCTTACACGTTTCCATATAATCTCCGCCGCCGTAAAGCAGGTCGAGAAGCACAAAACCGCAATTTACGGTATTATTAGTCATACGCGTGCTGTTCGGAATATAATATTTGTTCTCCAACTCAGCATACGCGGCACGCCAATCGTCGGGATATTTATTATAGAGCGCAAACACCTCGTCTATAACGCATCTCTGCCACGCATCGGCATCGAATATCTCTGCCGATGTTTTTATAAGCTCGGGAATATCACTTTCAAAATAGGCACGCGACATAAGCACGGCAAACAGCCGAGCCCAGCCGACGTTATCTCTCTCGCCCGTCATTGAGGCAAATATGCCCGATATCTCCGCCGCGCTTTCCGGCATTCCGGCAGCATCCATACCGATGGTATCAGCTCCGAGATAGGGCTCTGTGCAGTAGCTGTACTTGTTTCCGAATTCGGTATTACCGGCAAACTGAGGTAGATAACCGTACTTTTTTGCGTAGGCATAAGCACCTGCATAGCGGTTGCCTCCGCCCATATCGTATACGTTACACTTTAACCAACCGTCGGATATGTATTTCTGACAAACCGTACCCTTATCAGCATACATATCCATAAGCATATACTGATTGAAGATATCAACGCTGAAATCGTCGTCTATCCAGGTCTCCCAAATACCGGTATCCTCATTTCTGATAAGCTTATTCGTATGCCTTTTATGAGGATTCGGTCCCGCATAGGGACCTGCACAGAGATCGAACCACTCATCCGGCATTCCTATCATGCCGCGGTCAGTACCTGGAAGAGTAACAAATTCATAACCCGTAAGCATACCGACGACTTGGGCGATAAAACCCGCGGTCGTTTTGTCGGTATAATCCGCTTTACTCAGTACTCTGTAATCAGGGTTCCCGTTCATATGCTTGCCTCACTGCTCGTTTGCAAGATCGGTGAAAAATGCGTTCCACTTCTTCAGATAAGTATTAGCTGCGCGCTCAAGGGACTTGTAGCGTGCCGCCCAAGCGGAGCTGTCCGCGCGGAAAACGTATAGGAGGTTCTTATTGATATTCGCAGGCTGATAATAGTAGCCGATATCAAACACGCGGTTAGCGTAGATAAGGTCGAGCATAGGACGGCTCTCCTCATCGCGCACGATGCTGCCGTAGAGCATCTTATCATAATACGCAGGACGTACGTACTGCTGGGAGTAGTAGCCTATAGTCTCAAGTATAGTACCGGTGCGGTCCGCATCCTCCTGGTGGTAAGGCATGCTCATAAAACGGGAGTTATAGGGGGCAACGGTGCAGTAGTAATCCTGCTGGGTTTCCGTATACTTGAATACGGGAAGAATGCCGTAATCCGTATCCATATCACGGAACTTTGCAGTAACGCCGAGCCAGGTGAAGAGGAAGAGGCTCTGATCCTGCGGGAACATAGAGAACTCAAGCGGAGAGCCGGCGTTAAACGTCTTTGTTCCGTCGGCATTAAAGGTGTGCTGATAACGGAGTACGGAATCGCTTTCTATAACAAAGTCTGTGTAATCCTTAAATGCGCCGATAACGCCCTCGGTACCGAGAGTAAGCACCATATCGCCGTTGTCGTCAACAACACAGCATTTCTCACCTGCGCCGTTGACAATCGCATATATCGCATCGTCCCAAACAAGAGAGCCGTACAGGTCTGCATCGGTAAACTTTTCGTCACCGTTCAGGTCTTCATATACGAGAAGGCTGTACTCCTTCCACTTATCAAGAGTCCACTTGCCCTCGTTAACAAGCTTATATAGGTCGGGGATGCTCTTTTCCTTGGCAATTCCCTTGTTGAAGGCTATAACGATGGTGGAGTTAAAGTTATCGATGCTGAAATCGCCCGTTGTAAAGAACTGCATTCCCTTTATCTCAAGGCTTTCAACCGCCATCTGATCCCACCACTCGTTTTTAAGATCAAGCGTGTCGACTTTGTTGAGATCGTGGTTTGCGTTATTATAGCTTATCATCGACTGATCGTACGCGGGAAGTATGACAATATCGTAATTGGTGTCACCTGCCGTTTTTTCGCGCATCATAACACCGTAACCCTCCTGAGAACCGGAGGTGCTCTTGCATACTACATTTTTCGACTCTATAACGATATCAAGTCTGTCCTCAACGGCGGAATTACGCTTGAACACCGCATCGTCAAGTATGGTAGCATTCTCACTTTGGAAAGTGAAATCATAAATACAGGTAACCAGGCTGAAGGTTCCCTCAAGAATAAGGAACTCGTGTCCGTCGAAGCTCTGCTCGGGAATTGGGCAGGTCTCGGGCGGAGCGGTCGTTTCTGAGGGTTCGGTAACGTCGCCGCCGCTGACGGTGGTAACCGCAGGGTCGGTAACTGCAGGCGTAGGATCTTTGCCGCAGGAGGCAAAAGCAAGCGTACCCAGAAGCATAACAAGTGACAAAATTAGCGAAGCAACACGTTTCATATCAATACTCCTTGTTTTTATTAAAGCCAGAAAATATCCTCGTCCTGAGGGATAATAACGTCTTCCTCTCCGGGAGCTTTAATCTCGTAAGTTAGGTCATTATAATTTACTGTAACGGTAGTACCGTCGGAATACGTTGTTCTGTACACGCCGTCCGCAATTTTTGCGTGGTCGTCCATAAACTCATACTGCAGATGTTTTAACTGCTCGTACTCGTCATACGCCTTCTTTATTGCGGCTGCAGCTTTTTCGATATTCTCGTCGTTATTGCAAAGCAAATCGATATCACCCATCCAGTTTCTATCGGCACCGAACTTGCTGTGGAAATACATAACGGGACGCGCGCCGTATTCAAGATACTTGAGGTGCTGATATTCTTCCTTTATGGTGTAGTTGATAGTCTGAGAGGTTGCATTGGAGAGCACGATCCCGTGGTATACGAGCTGCCAGAAGGGCAAGCTGTCATCAAAGAGGGGATTCATCTCATGGGTAAGCTTGGACTGAACGCCCGTGTAGAGAATACTGTCAACGTCCGCATTCATAAAGTCCATATATCCCTCGCACTGATATCCGCCGAAGAGCTTCTTTGCAAGCTGAGCGCACTTACGGAAATACTCACGCGCCTGCTTGCGGCTTACGGGGTGGTCGGGATGGTAGCACTTTTCGGGAATTATCGCGGTAAACTCGTCTATGTAATGCAGACCCATAAATCCGTAGGAACGAACCTCGGGAAGATCATAAACTGCGTAATCCTCGTATGCGGTCTTTGCGCAAAGGCTCCAGGGATCGCCTCCGTTAAGTCCCTTTTCCTTGTAATGGTCGCGCAGATACGGAATAAGCTTTCCGTCCACGTCTTTTTTATAGGTAAGCTTCTCCCAGTCCCAGTTGTTTGCTATTTCATACGCACCGCAGGAAACGGTATGGCATACCACCTGGTATCCAAGGCGCTGTGCACGTGCAATGAACTCACGCAAAGCATCGTCTCCGCCGTAACGCTCGTCGGAGGGGTATTGCTGGGGGAAACGTCCGTCATGGCCTCCCGGGCCCCAGCCTACAAGGCATATCTCCGCCTTATCAACGCCGTGCCTCTGCAGGGCATCGATTATCTTGTTAAGGGTCTCCACCGTTGCAGCAACGTACATCTCCGGCTCGTTTTCAAGTGTCTGACTGCGAACGGGAGTGGGTATGGGCTTCCAACCCATACGGATACGAAGCTCAAGGCAGTCGGCTGCACGTCTGAGAGGCTCGCGCTGTTTTACGCGATCGGAAAGCGGAACACATCCCGCATCCTTTATGCGAGATGCACGGTAGAAGCGTGCCATATCCGCATAAGTCGCGCCCGGTATTCTGTGATAGGTTATGACCACATCCTCATCGGGCGTGTCTCCGTCAAAACGGAAATGAGGGGAGATGGAATAAACGCCGTCCTTTACCTCAACGTAAAAGCGTGCGTCAAAATCCTCCTTCTCCACGTGTATAAACACGGCATTCTCGTTTGCGCAAAGTCCGCAAACGGGAGTACCTGCAGGCCACGATTTATAAAGCGTATCGGGTTTTTCATCAAAATAGCAGAGGGCATAGCCGTAATAGAAATTGGTGGGGAAAAACATATATCCCTCATCCCCTGCCTTTGCGGTGGAAAGAGCGGAGCGGACAAGCAGGGTATCCGCATTTTTAGATGCAAGAAAAGCGGAAGAAACGGTAACGGTAACGGCATTGCCGCTATCCTTTATATCAGCTTCTACCTCAAACTGATTACCGGCAGTATCAATACCGATAAAATCAAAAGTTTTATTCATATATATCACCTCACAGTATGATCTACAATAACATATTAGCAAACCCGAATGTACATAACAATGTAATTTTACTCAAATCTATTGTGTTTTTCGGTTTTTTATGATAGCATAATCACATAGCGAGGTGATAGGGATGCAACTGTTAAAGCTGGGTGAAATATGCAAGGAAAACATATTTTGCCGTATTTCTGGTCTTATGCAGATATGGAACAATATGCAGATCTTCAGTTTTATAGGCACACCGAGAAAAAACCACGGGTTTATGTACATTCAGTGCTCCAAGGTTGTATTCACTGAAAAAAACGGCAATATACTTACCGCCCTTGAGGGAGATCTCGTATATATTCCCAAGCACGCCGAATATGAGGTAATGTTCTTTTGCGAAGCCGGAAATGTTGCCGATCTGCTTGTAAACTTCGATATTTACGACACTGAAGGAAACGAATACTGTCTGTCCGAAAGTATTACCCCTCTGTTTTCCGGCACTCCGAAAAACATTTCCGACAGGATGCGAACGATAGGTGAGTACAGCGTTAATATGGATTCGCCGTATCTTTCCGTTACAGAAGTGTTTTACGCGCTTCTTGCGCGCATCATTGCCTTTCATTTGACCGAAACGCAGGAAGACCCGAAAAAGAAGGCGGTCGCAAAAGCGGTTACTTACATCGATAATCACCTAAACGAAAACACCGCAGTCACAGACCTTGCCAAAATGTGCCTGATGAGCGAAACGGCGTTCAGAAAACTGTTCCGCGATACAACGGGATTATCCCCCGCAAAATACAAGATGCATAAAAAGATACAAAAGGCACAAAGCATTCTGCAGAATTCCCCCGACGTCTCCGTAAGCGAAGTCTCCTATATGCTCGGCTTCTGCGACGTCGCGTATTTTTATAAGGTATTCTCCGACATCACGGGAACAACGCCGAATAAGTTGAGATACAAATAAAAGAAGCACCATCGGGTGCTTCTTTTATTTGTATCTCAAGTTTTATTCTGCCCATACGGTAATGAGGTCCACAAGATCAACCTTGTCAATATACACTCTGTTATTTCCAAGATCGAACTTTACGGTGTTTTCCCCGTTTTTGAGCACAACGGGGATATATACGCAATCAGCCTGCGCCATACCGGCAGTCTCCTTTGCGGTCTTATAAAATGCAAAGGAAGCATACGAACGTCCGTTTACAGAAACGCTTGCATCAAGTATAGCGGATGACGGATTTCTGAACGTCACCTTGATATACGTCTGCTTTTCGCTTTCGCTTGTAACGTCCATCTTTACGACACCCTTGTAAAGAGCGTCAGCCGCAGGCTCCGACATTTTAACGGTGCCGATCGTATTTTCATCCGCTCTTATCAAACAAATGCTGTCAACTATTGCGCTTGTATTGCCGTCGCCATTGTAGGCAAATCCTATCTCCATCGTTTCCGCGGTTGCAGTAAATACCAGGGTGCGCCTTACCGTGCTCTGCTCCGCGTACTTTGGTGTGCCCTCAGTCCGGTGCACACTTGCGCAGACCGCATTAGCGCCGCCGTTTTCGCGCGCAAACATCAAGGTCGTTCCGCTTTTGGAGAGGATATACGCGTTAAACGCATAGGTCTTACCCTTTTCGAGTCCGCTTACTGAAGCATAAAGCTCACCGCCGTTTTTAAGTTCGGCAGCGTACTTGCCCATTGTTGCGGAGGAAGTGATCTTTACGTCTCCCTTAACGGCATACGCATCAAGATTGCCGCTTTCAAACTCTGGGTCCGAAAGCTCTACCGTCTTATACGCACCAAGCTCTGTACGGGGTATATAATAGTATTTATCGTCCGCGGCTCCCCCGTTTTCAAGGAGCACGCTTTCAAAATTTGCGCGGTATTTATCCACAACGGAAGCGATCTTTATTCTGTCAGGCAGGCCTGCGGCTATCATCCAATAACCCTTTTCGAGTCCGTCAGCCGCAAGGTTGACGAGAGTTCCCTCTCCGTCAAGCCAGATAAGATCGTTTGTCTCCTCGGGAAGTACGTCCATACCGCCCATAATTCCGAGAACCGAAAGCGCTATACCAACTGTACTTTCACAATCATATCCCATAAGAGAGCCTATCTTGCAGGTCTCGTAATAATCACCGCCGCCGTAAAGCAGGTCAAGAAGAACAAATCCGCAATTGATATCGGTATCCGTATTACGAGTAACGTCCTTTACGTAATGAGCATTTTCAAAATCCTTGCAAGCCTGGCGCCAGTTATCGGGGTATTTTTCATACAAAGCAAATATCTGGTCAACTACGGTAAGAGGATGGCTTCCGTCCGGGAATACGGCAGACGCCTTGCGTATGACCGACTCGATATCGGTATCAAAATAAGCATAGCTCATCATAGTACCGAACATCTGTGCCCACAGCACGTTATCTCTATCACCCGTCATACTTGCAAAGATACCGCAGATATCCGCGGCAACCTGAGGCATTCCCGCGGCGTTCATACCCATAGTATCCGCGCCGAGATATGCCTCTGTACAATAGCTGTACCAGTTGCCGTACTCAGTATTGCCGGCAAACTGCGGGAGATAATTATGATTTTTTGCAAGAGCATAAGCACCGACAGAGCGCTGACCGCCGCCCATATCGTACACGTCGTATTTTACCCAACCGTCAGTAATGTACTTGTTTGCGATAGTATCCTTTGATCTGTACATATCGGAGAGGATGTACTGATTGACAATGTCTACGCTGAAATCATCGTCAAGCCAGACCTCCCATTGCTGGTTATCCTTATTACGGAGGTGCTTATCCGTGTGAGTCTTATGAGGATTCTTTTCCGCGTAAGGTCCTCGGCAGTATTCGAACCACGAATCCGGCATCGCAACACGGCATCTTCCGCCGGAGAGAGTTACAAATTCAAAGCCTGAAAGAGTTCCTACAAGCTGAGAAAGGAAGCCTGCCGTAGTCTTGGATAGGTAATCTTCCTTTGAAATTATAAGATAATCCGCTTCGGGATACGCCGCATCAGGCGCGTTGGGGTCGGCTGTCACGGGCGCATCGGTAGTAACCGGAGCATCCGTGATATCAGTTGTAGACGCAGGAACGTTGCCTGAGCAAGACACAAGCATAAGCATAGCGAGAAGCAATGCGCAAATTCTTTTCATAGCTTCCTCCATAAGACTTTCATTATCGTTCGCTTTAGTTTATCGTTTAATATTATACTAACATAATGCAACAAGGATAACAATGTATTTTTGCTCATATCCATTGTGATTTTCGATTTTTTTGCTAACGCAATCGTAATGCAGGAGATGTGCGGGGCATTCAGGTCAAAAAAGCAGCATCAGAGAAAATCCCGCAAGCAGAGCATATACAGCGCTTCGGCGCGAGCTATCTGTATTATTTTCAAATATCATATCGTCGCAGATGACAAACAGCATCGTGCCGCCCGCAAAGGCAAGCGCAAAAGGAAGCACCGCGTTTGCAACACTGATGGCAAAATAACCGATAAAGGTACCCAAGACCTCCACAGCACCCGTAAGCGAAGCAATAAAGAACGCACGTTTTGGCGAAACTCCCGCAAGAAGCATAGGCGAAATGATCACCATTCCCTCAGGCAGATTCTGGAGAGCGATACCGCCCGCTATAAATAAGGCATCAGCAGTGTTGCCCGATCCAAACCCCACACCAGCCGCGATCCCCTCCGGCAGATTGTGGATAGCTATCGCGAGTACAAGCACGATACCCTTGTTTATCTTCCCTTCTCCCTGCTCCGCATTGCCGCAGAAGAGTGCCTGCAGCCGAGGCACAAGACCATCGAGCGCGCTTATCGTAAACGCGCCGATAAAAATACCGAAAACGGCTATAAGACTTCCTAATCTTCCACCGTACTCCACGGACGGGATGATAAGTCCAAGTATAGCCGCCGCAAGCATAACGCCAGAAGCAAACGCAAGCACGATGCCGCCGTATCTTTGGGCGAGCTTTTTAAACAAAAAACCCAAAACGGCTCCGAGCACTGTCGCACCGCCTACTCCGATGGCGGTCAAAACAACTATTTTCATATCTCTCCACGGGGAGCTAACCTTAGCTAAATGCAGATCTCCCCATATTCAATATATGAAAAAACAAAACGGCGGTGTAAAAGCTTCGTCTTTTTCACCGCCGTTTTTCTCTGCTTTATTCCGGGACAAAGCCTATCGCTTTATCGAATCTGTATACTTCAACCTCGGTTCCGTAAGTATTTGCATCGGAAAAGCTTTTGGAAAAGCAAAAACATCCATCCCCAAGGGATATCATACCCGTGGAGCCGTACGGAAACTCGATTCCGCAGATTCCCGTTTGTGTATCCGTTATTCCGATGTTCGCAAGATGTAGCACCTCTCCGCTTTCATTGATATTTTTCAGTTTTTCAAACGATGCAGGTCTTTGTATATCTATAACGTACATCGGGTAATTCGGGAACCATTCCTTCCTTCCTCTGTACACAGCCGCAAACATATATCCCGAATACTCATCATATTCAAGATTCTGTATTCCGTAGGTGGTATTTCCCGTGTAAAGGAAATATTTACTGTCCGGCGAAGCGGGGCCGCATCGGTGCATATCATTCTGGTCGAGCGGCTTTTCATAGTCTTTCCAGCCGTCTGTATTATACCTTAATATGACCTGATAGTCATTATCATTTCTCGAAACGTCGCCGTATATCCCATAAGAAACGTACAAATATTTCTTAGTCCCACAGCTTCCCGGAATTGGAGCAAACGTTAATCCGTCTATACCGCTGCAGCCGTATTGGTGCCCCTCGGCGGTGTAGTCCTTCAGCACCTCATCAAGATATACCGCCTTCATTATACCGTCGCTTTCGGCTTGCATATCTTCGCGGTCTATTCTGTCAACGTCAAATACCGCAACGTAAAAGCCGTCCCGAACGTCTGTTTTTCTCTCTGCTCTTTCAAGTATGCTCTTTCCGATGCTATCGTGCTTATATTCAAGCGAGCCGTACAGTCTTCCGTCATCATTATTAAAAGCGATACATCCCAAATGCCCAGCAAGCCCCGTTACGCTGCCGATGATATTACCGTCCATATCAGCCTTTACGAACTTTGTGGTGAAGGAAAAGTACATATACTTTCTTTCCTCATCCATCGCTATGCCCTGTACGTGACCTCCGCTGATGCCGGCTATCTTTATACTCTTTTTATTCATATCCGCCTCTACTACTCTGTAACAGCTAAAACTTGATATATTCCATTCGCAGTTGTCATCCTTGAGCGAAGCGTCCTGAAGATCCTTCGGTCGCGTCTATCTCGCTTGCGCGAGATTCGGTTGGATGACACAGGGCTCGTAGCGAAGGATCTTCTGCGAATTAGCAATGTAAAGTTTTAGCTGTTACAAGGTACTACTCAGTCCACTCACCGAACAGATCGTAATACAACCACAAAACGGTATATCTGTCCTTAAGGTCCTTTGCGTAAGAAATTGCATTTTTGATCTTTTCTGTTCCGTAAAGTCCGTAAAACGCATCCATATTCAAGCCCACCGCCTTCAGCAGACCTCTGAGTTTTTCCGCACTCGGCATATCCGCAAGAATACTTTTTATCTTGTTTTCCTTTTCGATATACACCGCAAGCCTGTTTGCGGCATAGCTTCCCACTCTGTCCTGAAGCGCTATGCATTCGCTTGCAACAGTTTTGTACAGCTCTGCCATTTTTGCGGTATATTCCTGTCTTGAATTACGGTGTAGGGTCTTGGGAAACGGTTTTTCCTGTATACGTTCTCTCAGCTCAGCACATATTACCGTGGAATACGCAACGTCGATCCCGTGCGGATAATACGGTGCAGAATCAACAATGCCCGTTATCTCAAAAAAGTGAGAAAGATGATGCTCACAGCCTGATGCTGGCCTTGACGAGCCTGCAAAGCTCATCATTATCCCTACGACAACGAGCGCCTCCATAAGCGCCTTTACACATTCCGCATTGCGCTCCAGAAGCCCCTTTGACAGGCTTACGGTTTTTTCTGCGGCTGAGAGTGTGATACTGTAGATCCTGTCGCAAAAATACTCTCCGTTCACCTCTGCGCTCAGCTTCCAATCGCAAAGAGCGGAATACTTCCCGATAATGTCACCATAGCCTGCTTTTATCATCTCCATCGGAGCGTTTTTGATCACGTCGATATCCGCGATTATCGCCTTTGGCAAGCCAGCCTTGACCGTTTCCTTCATACCGTTGAGTATCATCGCGGCACCGTCGGAGGCATAGCCGTCCATTGAGGGCGCAGTTGCGACTATCATATACGGAAGTCCATTAAAAAACGAAACGTATTTACAAAGGTCCTGTATAACACCCGAGCCAACTCCGATTATCAGCTCCGCGCCGTCAAGAGATGCCCTTACGGCTTCGACCGCCTCTTCATTTGGGATAAGCACATTTTTACCGCTGAAGATCACCTCGCGAACGCTTTTGCGGAAAAGCACATCCCTCACCTGCTCCCCCGCGGCGGCGAAGGTATTTTCGTCTGCTACGAGAAGAATATATGTTACGTCTTTACATAACTCACTTAATCTTGATATCGCACTCTGCTCAATATATACGTATTCAATATCACAGCGATGTGCTCTTTGGCAAGAGCATTCAAAGCCGTTCAAAAAGCTGTTAAGTTCCACGGAGTATTGCCTCCTTGCGTTATTTTTTACGTTTCATCACTACTACAGCACAAACAGCCGCAAGAACAGCGCATACCGCCACAGCAGCGATAATTAACGCGGTGCCAAGTCCTTTTTCGGAATTTTCGAGCCCTTCGGGCGAGGAAGGTAACGGTTGCTCCCCTCCCGAATCCGAAACGGGATCGGTCGCAAACTCTGTTACATCATTCGTTGCAGGCTCCGTGACGGATTCCGTTATAGGCGCGGTTGCGGACTCGGTTATCGGCTCTGTAACTACCGCCGCAAGCCTTTCTCCGTAAACAACCGCTTCACGCGTATTTATGGTGTTATAATAAGGCTCGCTGTCGTATCTTCCTATTACTATGCCAAGACGAATATACTGTGCCGTTATGCCGCCCATATCAAAGAGGCAGGTGACGGAGCACACCTTGCCGTTTGCATCGGCGGGACTCTTACCAACGCTTCTGAGCGCTTTTCCGTTTACCGCATCCCAGCAAGCCGAGGGAACGACTGACCAAGTCTCTCCGTCGTTGCTTACGTACGTTTCCGCCGCACCGGGGAATCCTTTAAGACTGCCGGAATAGAATCCGAAGGCGTCGATACGGCACGTCTGACCCAGATTCAGCGTTATAAGAGCTGTATATTTCCCGTCTTCCTGTGCTTCGCCGTTTATATCGTATTTCAATTCGTCGAATGTGAGATTTGCCATTTTTGCAGTATCCCAATCGTCGTTGGCTATATTTGCAACAGCAATCGCGGTCTTCGTCTTCTCCGCTCCGATAACGGAAACGCCGTAGCCGATATCCGCTATATCCGCCTTCTGGAAATCGGTAAGACCGGTGGCAGAATATTGCTTGCTTGCGGTAACGCCTTTTGTACCGAGTATCTTATCTATGCGTTTCGAAGCGGGAAATGCCGTGAGATTCTTTGTTTGCGAGCTATCGGCAGAACCGTACTCGTCATCCGGCTCTACACCCACAGACGAGGTCTTGTACCCTGCTGGTATTACGTATTCCCCTCTTGCCGCCTTCCCTGCCGCGGTCTTCAGTATAGCGGCACTCGCCGGGGAGAGGATTCCGTTATACTCTACTGAGACGGGGTCTTTACCGAACATTTTTGCAAATATAGTCATCGCCGCAAGATAACTGCCCGCATAGCTTGGATGGGTGAGGTCGGAATCGTAGAGATTTATGCTCTTATTATGGGTATTCACGTCAAAAAACGCGAGTCCGACGTATGCCACGTCTATTCCCAGCTCCTCGCCGATGGCGGTGTACGCAGAGGCGGTCTTATATGTCATACTCTCATTTGTAAGATTAAGCTCCTTTAGTTTGGAGCTGCCCGTCTGTCTGCCCCAGGTACCGTAAAAAACAGCCTTTGCGCCGTTTGCCTTGATCTTTTCATAAAGCTTTCTTGCGCCGTCATAGAAGGACGCTGGGTCGTCGGATGGCATGGTGCTCTGCTCTTGAACGATAACGTAATCGTATTTCACGCTTTTCAGCGCCGCATCCACCTTTTTGCCCGCACTGTCGGCGGGGTCAGCGTGCTGAAGCAAGGAGCATCCGCCCTTGGTTATGAATTCCACGTTTGCGTTTACGCCCGCAGATTCGGCGATCTCTCTGAAGATCGCAGTGGGCATATTGTTATAGAACGTGTAGCTATTGCCGATAAAAAGGATCTTTACCTCGCCAGTTTTCTTTTTCTGCTCTATGACCACCTCGCCCTTTGAGTTCACTATCTTGCCGCCAAACCCTGCAAATACGTCCGCGTTTGCTTCTCCGGACTGAAGAAGCTCGTCGCTTATTACAAGAGTTCCGAGGCCGATATAATCATAAAACCCGAGAGCATCCAAAAAAACACACCCGCCGTTTGATACGTTCAGGGTCGGACGCTTCGTTGAAGCGTGGGCAGAGGACGCGCTCATATCGGTGATATTTGCGTTTTTACCTATCACAAGGACTCCGCCGTATGGCACTCTGATCTCAGCTCCGCCGTTTTTGTTCCTTGTGAATATATCAATGTTATCAAATATGTATTTGCCTTCAACCGTTACGGTAACGTACTTATCTCCAAGGATGAGCGTACCCTTTTGTGTTCCGTTTCCCGACGCGGTGGCAATGCTGTTATCGCGGTAATTCACACCGTTGTACTCTGCGGTCACAAGCACCGGTGTTGAGGTAGCGGGAAAGGTATAATCAACTCCAATAAATCCCTTGCCCGTGCTTACTATCGTACCTCCGCCCTTTACAACACCAAGAACACCGTCACCGGACGTGTTGCCCCAAGTGTTTTTTGATGCAGTGGGCAAAAGACCGCTGTTTGATGCCGAAGAGGTACAAAGTCCGCTTGAAGCGCCGTGGGCGTAATATCCAACGGTTTTTGATGTGACCCTTGGTCTTTGAGGTATACTTACCTTTTCCGCAGCAGATGCCTCAATAAAGTAAAATGGCATAGCACAAATAACGCAGATCACAGCCATAATAAACGCACTCGTTTTCAAAAGCTGTTTTTTCATATTTACCTCCCGTTCTCTGTTTGCTTTCATTATATATTTTTATTGGTAAAAAAACAAGACCAACATAAAAGAGGCTCAAATGTTTTTGCATTTGAGCCTCTTTTATAAGTTTTAGCCGTTTATCAGAACAGTCCGCTGATCTTGCCGTTTTCGTCAACGTCGATCTTCTCAGCAGCAGGGGACTTGGGAAGTCCGGGCATTGTGAGGATATCGCCGGTGAGAACAACGATGAAGCCTGCGCCCGCGGAGATCTTTACGTTCTTTACGGTGACGGTAAAGTTCTCGGGTGCGCCGAGCTTAGCGGGATCATCAGAGAAAGAGTACTGAGTCTTTGCGATGCATACGGGGCACTTATCAAAGCCGAGTTTGGTAAGCTGTTCGATCTGCTTCTTTGCATTGGGCATTACGGTAATGCCGGCACCGCCGTATACCTTCTTAACGACCGCCTCTATCTTCTCCTCAATGGTAGAATCAAGCTCATAGCTGAAGGTAAAGTCGCCCTTCTCCTCCTCGC
>JAZQJQ010000115.1:0-12220 GCA_045541735.1 Eubacteriales bacterium | reverse complement strand
CTCATCCGACAGTGCCGTCTGAGCCGAGGGATCCCAATGTACCATGCGCACACCACGATAGATAAGCCCTTTGTTGAACAGGTCCACAAACACCTTTATTACACTCTCGCTGCGTTCCGCGTCCATAGTAAAGCATGTGCGATCCCAGTCACACGAAGCACCCAATTTGCGCAACTGTTTCAGAATGATGCCACCATGCTCCTCTTTCCACTGCCATGCATGTTTCAAGAACTCCTCGCGGGTCAATGACGATTTGTCGATACCCTGCGATTTAAGACGGGCCACCACTTTTGCCTCGGTTGCGATAGAGGCATGGTCGGTGCCGGGAAGCCAAAGCGTACAGTAGCCGCTCATACGCTTGTAACGGGTAAGGATGTCCTGCAAGGTGTTATCAAGTGCATGACCCATATGAAGCTGGCCGGTTATATTCGGAGGGGGCATAACTATGGAATAATGGGGCTTTGATTTGTCAATTTCGGGCGTAAAGCATCCGTTTTCGCGCCAAGCGCTGTAGATCCTCTTCTCAAACGACGAGGGGTCATAGGTCTTAGGTAATTCTTTTCTCATTTTGTGCCTTTCTATGTGAATGTTGTTGTTTATTTAATTAATGTGTTATAGAGTTTCTATCACAGGGGTAAGCATCTCCGCAGGCGACTGAAGAAGTACGCAACTGTTCGTAATCTGTAACGAATTGTATAAAACCGTTCCAAATTACGTTCAATCGATCACTCCTTCCACCGCAAGCGGTCCCCCTCCCTCGCGGAGGGAGGCTTAGGAAGAATTCTCAAGGCAGGTCTGCCGACGTAAAATTGTTTCGTAGGCGAAGAAAGAAGTTGCGTTTGGATGACGGCGTATTCTCATACGCCGAAGTCAAACGCGACGCACTTTCTGAAGCATACGGAAGAATTCTCAAGGCAGGTCTGCCGACGTAAAATTGTTTCGCGTCAAGAGGCAAACGCTTCTCCCCTGCTTTGTCGAAGAAAAAATTTTGCAGACGAGGCGCAACGAGCAAGCAAGGCGAAGGCGTACTTGGTGTACGTCGAGCCGCTTGCGAGGAAGCAACGAAGTATGCGGAGTTTTTTCGAAGACAAAAAACGCCCTATCGTACTTCTCCATACGATAGGGCGTGGTCAAACGCGGTCCCACCTATCTTCAGTGCAAAAATGCACCCTCACGGCAAATAACATTTGCCCTGCTCTGTTACGGGAGCGCCCGTTGGGTTCTCGGCTGTTCGCTTTTTCCCAACGCTCGGGAGTGACTTCGCGGTTCCTTGCTTACGCACTCACACCAACCGTGCGCTCTCTGAAAGCCGGATGACCGTTACTACTCTCCGTCTCAGCGTTTTATTGATTATAACACCCGTTTTTAAATTTGTCAACATCTAATTATATTGCGTTCATTTTTGGAAATGCGGATGCATTATTATGCAAGTTTCTGTATTATTTTGTTGTATATACACAACGATGCAAGATTTTTGCAAGATTTTTGCGCAAAAATGCAGAAATTTTAATTCCGACTTGCATTTTTGGTTCTAAAGTGCTATCATATAGGCACGTAAGCTACACCCGGATGCAAGTTTGCGGCTCGGCATTTGCACGGCGTACAAATCATACGATTCTCTTTCTTTCATTCCCCTCCTCCTTATTTTTGATCGATCTGCTTTCTTTTTCTACCTATGAGGGGCTTTCCTTTTGTCTTGTCCTTTCTTTTTGCCGTGCTTACCGCAGCTTGCATTCGGAAGCTTATCCTCCTCGCGCCCTTTGGGCGTTTTTTTGTTGCTTTTTATCTGCCAATATGTTAAAATATTGAAAACGCGAAAGGGGCTCATCGTGTATAAAAAAGTTATAGGCACAGTATGTGCCGCACTTATATGCGCCGCGCTGTTCAGTGCGTGCTCGACAAGCGTACCGAACGCGACGGACACTCTCGATACCACTGATATTACGGATATACCGACAGAACCGGTAACGGAACACGTTACCGAGCCAATTACCGAACCGGTTACCGAGCCAGTTACCGAGCCGATCGTTACCGCAAAGCACAACGATCTTGCTTTTGCGCATCAAAACGGTAATGAACAGCTCAAGATAAGCGCAGAAGGCAGATTGAAAAAGGGCACGCTAACCGCGCAGATGAAGATACCAACCACCGGCGAAGCTGGTCTTGTTTTTTCTCTTACCGCACCCGATGCCGAAAGTTATTTTGAAAAGGAAAAGGGACTTTCCTATTACTACTTTGCCGTTACCGGAGAAAAGACCGCAAGCCTTTACCGCGTAGAAAACGGCAAAAAGACCGAACTGCGCATGCAAAAGCTCGTAACCAGCTCGCTTGCTGCAGGAAAGAACGTAAATATCTCCGTTATCTTTGACGGAAATGATATCTATTGCTACCTCGGAAACAGATGCTTTATTAAATACACCGATCCAAACCCGCTTACGGGAGAGCTGTTCGGCAGACGGCAGGACGGCGCGGCTACCTTTACGATTCTGAATTCATCTACCGACACTACGCCCAAAAAAGCCGACATCCTCATCTGGGGACACAGCCACACCGCGCTTTGGACGACCGCTGAAAACGCGCTTAAAGAAAACGGCAAGGTAGTGAACATAGGCATCGGCGCGACGAACACCCCCTTCTGGTACCGTCTTATCGACGAGATACTTACATACGAGCCTAAGACCCTTATCGTTATGTCCGGCTCCAACGACTACGGCGGCGGAACAAATAACGCATTGACCGTAAAGCTGCTTGACGAAATATATAAAGAACTGCGCAAAGAGATTCCGGAGCTGAAGGTGATCCAGCTGACGGAGTTCTTACAGCCGAATCGCATCCAGCTTGCCGATGCTGTGCGCGATTTCAACGCAAGACTGCTTATGTATGAAGAAGAAAACAGCGATTGGTATACCGTTGTCGACGTTTACGATATCGCAAACAAGGCAAAGGACACGATAGACACAAACCGTTTCCGCGACGGAGGCCACCTCAAAGCCGAGTATTACAACACGATAGACAAGCGCGTAAACGAGGCGCTTAAAGGGAAATACGTTTTCCCCGACCGCGAAGAAACGCTTAAAGGCTATAAAGAAGACGAAAACAGCGAAAAATATCTATACACCGTCGGCACCTCCGAAAACTGGAAGATAGATACGAATGCAGAGGGCAATACCCGCTTTACGTCGCTTGTTAAAAATTCAATGCTTATGTTCAAGGACATCACCTTCTCGGGCGGCATCATTGAATTTGATATGACGGTGAACGCAACAAAGGATGAACACAACTTCAAATCCGCAAACGGCGTTATCTTTGGCGCAGACTCGCTTTGCGTTACCCATAACTTCAGCCACCATTACGTTTTCGGCAGATGCGCGTGGGGCACGATGACGGGATATTCCAAGGATGACCCGGATTTTAAATGGGAGGATACCGTAAAGGGTATGAAAGGCATATCCGTCGGCACAAAACAGCATTACAAGCTGGAGTGGGACAGCAAAAAAGGCACCGTTACCTATTACGTAAACGGCAGGATCACGGGCAGAACACCGCTTGAGCGCAAGTTTAACGGCAGCTACTGCGGGATCTTCTGCGATGCAGCGAACACGGTGATTGAAAATCTGACATTTACAGAAAAATAAAAACGGGCGGATAATGCCGCCCTGCAATAAAAAACGGCGGTATCGCTACCGCCGTTTTTTCATTACTGCTTAGTAAACGTAAGAAGTCCTATCTTGATGCTTCCGTCGTCGTTCTTTGCGAATGCGAGATCGCCGCTGAGCGAGGACTCACCGTCGGTAACGGTGATAGTAATGGTCCCGTCCTTGATCTCGTACTTAGCCTCTCCGCTTGTTACCTCATTTCCCGCAACGTATGCCTTGATGGTCATCTTACTTCCGGAAAACTTGATAGAGGTGTAAGAGCCGAAGACCTCGGCAGACTTATAAGTACCGGAAAGAGTGCTTCCGCAGGATGCAAAAAAGCAAAGGGTAAGGCACAGAACGAGTGCCAAAGCAATTATTCTTTTTGTCATAATGCTGTCTCCTTTTCAGAATGTTTGTATTTTAATTGTAGCACCGCACGCAACAAAAGTCAACCTTCAGAATCCTTCTCTACGTCTTTTATCTGCGCTTCAAACAGCGTTGCTCCTCCAAAGGCTATTGACAGAGAGGTGAATATGTACTGCAGGTCCTCTGCCCAGGAAAGCGAAATGAGGCACCGTTCAAATTCCGAGGATGCTGCTATGCGTACAAGCGTAAGCACGCAGGCAAACAGCACCGCAAAAAGGCAAAACCGCAAAAGACGGAACGCGGGCGCGCTCATCGAATCTACCGCTTCAATATATTTTTTCATACCAACTCCTTAACAAACGTATCGCTTATATTTTACATTTTTCCCGGTGATTTGTCATCAATCGGAATATGGCAGAGGCGGAAAATTCCGCCAAGACCTTTTCAAAATGATAAAAGTGTGATAAAATAAACTAAGTAAACATCAAGAGGTGCGAAATGGAACAGAAAAAACTGGACAGGATCAACGAGCTATCCAAAAAATCCAAAGCAGAGGGACTAACCGACAAAGAAAAGGCAGAGCAAAAAGCCCTCCGCGATGAATATATCCGTGATTTCCGCGCGTCGCTGAGGGGAATACTCGATAACTCCGTTATCGAACGCCCCGACGGAACGAGGGAAAACGTTAAGGAGAGAAAGCATTAAGATAAAATAAGACCGCCCTGCCGCAGGATCCATGGCTTACGCTCAAGGATGACGTACGGCAGGGCGGTTTTTTATAAATTATTCATTATTCATTTCATTGATCCCTACCACCTTCATCTCTCCCGTCTCCGCGAGCAGATAGAGGTATTCATCAATGATAATTCCGCGTTTTTTGGAGTTATCTCCCTCAAGGACGGTGTTTACAACGGGCACAAGGTCATATCCGTTAAAGTGCAGCAGCACGTAACGGCCGCGCTCACCGTAGAAATACTCGCCTGCCTCATACTCGAAATTGATACCAAGGCCGACAAGACCCTTCTCGCGGTCTATAAGATACGCCTTATAATCCTGCGCGTAGGTTGCGCCGTTCTTTTCGTACACGGCAACGCTCCGCACGCCGCTTTCCGCTTCCTCGTAAACTTCGACCTTAACGCTGTTCCAGCTCGCGCCCTGACCGATGCCGAGCAGGAAGCCGTTACCCATATTAACAAGCGAAGTGGAAAATCCGCTGATGGTGCCGGTGTCCTTTACCTTGATATCCTTGATATCCGTAAGGTCGAAGAAGAACACGGGGTCGGTATTCTGTACGGCAGTACAAACGTATGCGGCATTACCGTCAAAGCGCACGCTGCGCACCGTCTCGCCTACGGGTGCAAAATAATTTACCTGTGCGGACACGGTAAGATCCGCAAGCTCGACAACGTACAGGCTTGCGCTGGTGCCGAGAGTTACGGGAAACTCTTTAGGCTTACTTACAGTCTCGGCAATACCGAGGGCATTGGTGCGCGCGCTGTTGGAAATATAAGAATTTGACGTTGTGGTAACAACGCGGAGCATACCGTTATACTCATCAAGGCTGTACTGGTCCTTGATATAACCCTCGACCGTAACGCTTCCGAGCGGCTCAAAGCTTTCGCCCGAATAGCTTACTGCGCTTATCTCCGTCATCACAAGGCGGCAGGTAACGTCCTCAAAACCGACGTTTTCGGTATACCTGCGCACTGCAAACACGTTATCACGGGAAACGTAGACCGCATCGGAATACGAAAGAAGTGCCGTTTGGTCTTCAAGCGCGAGCGTTCCGTTATCGAAACGGCAAACTACGGTATAGCGCGATGAGGAGAGCTTATCCGGACTTACGATATCGTCAACGGGAATGCTGAACGCGCCCTCTCCCGTATCTATCTGCGGAATAAACGTGCTCTCGTCAGAAAAATCCGCATCTCCGGCATAAAACTCGGTGACAAGAAGCAGCTTTCCGTTGACAAGGCGCGACGAAATGAGTCCGCCGGATACAGAAGCTCTTCCCTTTTCCGTAATGTTCGCAGGGTCGGTCACGTCAAGCGAGATAACGGAGACGTGAGAAACGAATCTATCCGTTTTTACCGTGCAGGGCGCGATGACCGTTACGGTTGTGCAGTCCTGCGAAAGATACAGCTCCCAACGGTCGTAATAGCCGTAGCGTATTCCCTCGGTGTCTATATCATACTCGGATATGAGCTTCGATCCCTCTCCCTCTACGGAATAAACGTAGAGAGTTGAACCGTTGAGGTAGTAGATATGCTTATCCGAGCGTTTTACAAGGTCGGCTTCTATAACGCCTGCAACCTGATTATCTGTGGTCTCCGCATACACGGGAGCACCTACGCCGGGCGCGGCATCATTTACGGCACTTCCCGCCTTGAACATTCCGCCAAGCGACTGTTCCACACTGTAGGTAAGCGACTGAAAACGGTTCTTCAGGCGCGGTACCTCAAAGTTTGCTTCGTTTAGTTTAACTATAATGTCGTAATACTCGCTGTTCTCGTACCTTGCAACACTCGGCGGAGTGGTGCGGTAAGGAACAAACAAAACGCATGTGATAAGCACAAAGCACGCGGCAAGAGATGCGGCAACTATACGGCGCATAGGCAAACGCTTTGCCTTTTGCGCTCTTTTTGCGTGTGCGGGCGCAGCCTCGGCTATAAACTTTTCATCGGCAAGACCTATGGCGTCTATTATCTTATTCTTTTTCATAGCGTAATACCTTCCTTTTCAAGATAGGCTTTGAATTTTTTGCGCGTACGGAGAAGAAGCACCTTTACGTTCGCTTCCGTCATACCCATTCCCCCGGCTATTTCGGAAATCGGGCAGAAATACCAATATCTGCGCATAAACACGATACGCGTGCGTTTCGGAAGCGTACGGAGAAAACCGTTTACCGCATCGCGCAGACAGATCTCGGTGCTTAAATCCTCGCCGTTTGTATCGGGTATAAGCTCCTCTGCTTCCTCATAAACCACCTCAGCCGTGCGGCTACGCTTGCCGGCGGAAAGCGCGGCAAGGCGGTTAAGCGCGATATTGCGGACGATACGCCCTACAAAAGCGGAAAATATGCGCGGTACTGCGGGCGGTATGCTGTTCCACACACCGAGATAGGCATCGTTTACGCATTCCTCCGCATCCTGCGGACTGTTAAGTATACTTCTTGCAATGCCAAAGCAGTATGCGCCGTATTTTTTATCAGTTTCGGCGATCGCTTGCTCCGAGCGTGCAAAATACATCTCGATTATTTTATTGTCATCCACGGCGGCACCTCCGTTTTTTAAGGCCTTCACCTATAAAGACAGTTTTTGGATGGAAAAGGTTACACTTTTTTGAAAAAAGAGGACGTAAAAACAAAAGTTTTACATCCCCTCACTATTATTAAACAGTTCCGCCGCCGGTCATCCACATAAATATTGCACTCCAGAAGATATTTGCAATAAAAGGTCCGACGATGGCAAGCGCGGATAAGACGATGAGCGTTATACGCACACCGCGGCGGTTATCGCTTGACGCCGCAAGAATAAGTGCGGCAAGCGGAAACACAAATATCATAATAAGGATAAACCACCAGCTGTGGTACCACGGAATAACGTAGTTTACTCCGCTCCCGCGCTGTTTTTTTGCTTTTTTCGGCTTGCGGTTGCCCGCGCGCATCTCCTCGGGGCAGGGTTTGCCGCAGATGCTGCAATTTTCGCCCGCAAAATAGCATTTGCACTCGGGGCAAAAGTTAAGATCGGGTCTGTCAAAGCTTTCGTCGTATTCAAATCTTGCCATATCTGCGCCTCCCAAGGTTCATTGGCTTTATTTTAGCATAACGATCGCTCTTTTGCAACAGATAATTTACATCCGCGCGCGGACGTTGAGCGCGAATTTTCAGTACGTTCGGGAATCCGCCCCGGCTGCCTGCCGCTTTTGATACGGACGTGAACTTCGCCCCACGCACACAAATCAAATTTAATCTTGTAAATCCATTGGCGATATTGTATTATATAAATGAAAATGACCGAAAGGAGAAAATATATGAAGCTTCTTATTGCATCCGACATACACGGCTCGGCGAAATGCTGTGCCGCGCTTATGGAAAGAATAAACGAGGAAAAGCCCGACAAGATAATTTTGCTGGGAGACCTGCTCTACCATGGACCGAGAAACGCACTTCCCGGAGAATACGATACCTCAAGGGTAATGGAAATGCTGAACTCCCTCTCCCCTGCGCCCATCTGCGTGAGAGGCAACTGCGACAGCGAGGTAGACCAGATGGTGCTTCACTTCCCTATGCGCGCATCCTCGGGCACTCTGCTGCTTGAAAACGGAACTACCGTCTACCTTACCCACGGACATCTGCTTGATTCCGTGCTTGCCGCCGTATCTATGGAAAAGGAAAAGGTATGTGTGCTCTACGGTCACACACACGTGCCCGAATGCACCGAGGAGGGAAATATAGTGCTGATGAATCCCGGCTCTGTTTCCATTCCTAAGGGCGGCTCCGATCATTCGTTTATGACATATGAAAACGGAATTTTCGAGTGGAAGGGCGTATTTGACGGACTTATGTACAGAAGATACGAGCTTTGATATGGAAAACACAAAAAAACTGCTTATCGACACCGATATAGCCGATGCGCCGGACGATGCCTTTGCCATTTATATGGCAATGCGTATGGGCGCTCACGTTGCAGGCATAACCACCGTTTTCCGCGACACACAAAAACGCGCCGATACCGTTAGTAAGCTTTTACATGCTTACGGCAACGGATACGAAACCGTTCCCGTAATTGCAGGTGCAGGCGACACAAAAACGGATGATGCCGCGGATTTTATCATCGAAAGCTGCAAAAAATACGGTAAGGAGCTGATCATCGTTGCAATAGGCCCCTTTACCAATATTGCCCGCGCAATAAAAAAGGACCCTGCCGCGATCAACCTTGCGGGCAAGGTGGTAATTATGGGCGGTGCGTACTTTCGCCAGTACGCGGACTGGAACGTAATGTGCGACGTTGAGAGCGCCGCCGTGATGTTTGACAGCCTTGATAATTTGCAATGCATCGGTGCCGACGTTACGCATATGCTTGACGTAGGAGACGAAAATGCAGACCTGATCGAAAGCCGGGCAGGTGAAAGCGGCGCGAGGGGTCTTATATCATCGCTTTATTCCGACTGGCGCAAGGAAAACCCCGATGACAACACCGTGCTCCACGACCCGCTTGCGGTATATTACGCACTTCACCCCGAGGTGTGCGAAATGTGTGATGCGCACGTCGCCGTTATTTCCGATGGATTTGGACGCGGCATCACGCTTAACATCGATTCATATAAAAAAGCGTATATGAATCCCGCCTTTAACGGGCGCAGCACGGCACGCCGAGCACTTGTTGCGCGCGGCATGGATGCCGACGGCTTCATTTCGCTTTTTATGGAGCTTTTTAAAAACTGAAGATAGAAAGAGAGGTAATCAAAATGGGATTTCTTACAGGTAAAACAGTTATCATCACCGGCGGAGGACGCGCCGAGCCCTTGAAGGACGGCTCCGCAGGCTCTATCGGTTACGGTATTGCCATTGCTTACGCAAAGGAAGGCGCAAATATCGTTATCACCGGACGCAACGTACAGAAGCTGGAGGATGCAAAGGAGGAGCTTGAGCGCCTTTACGGTGTTAAGGTGCTTGCCATCCCAGCAGACATCAGCGCAGGCTCAGATAACGAGGCTGTAGTAAAGAAGGTAGTAGATACCGCCGTTGCTCAGTTCGGCAGAATAGACGTGCTTATAAACAACGCCCAGGCATCCGCAAGCGGTGTTACCATTGAAAACCACACGACCGAGCAGTTCGACCTTGCGATGTACTCGGGTCTTTACTCCACCTTCTACTATATGAAGGCTTGCTACCCCTACCTCAAGGAGACAAAGGGAAGCGTTATCAACTTCGCCTCGGGCGCGGGTCTTTTCGGCAACTACGGACAGTGCTCCTATGCAGCCGCCAAGGAAGGTATCCGCGGTCTTACGCGCGTTGCCGCTACCGAATGGGGCAAGGACGGGATCAACGTAAACGTAGTTTGCCCTCTTGCCTGGACCTCTCAGCTTGAAAAGTGGAAGGAATATAACCCCGAGGCATTTGCCGCAAACGTCCATATGCCTCCTATGGGACACTTCGGCAACTCCGAACTTGAAATAGGCCGCGTTTGCGTACAGCTTGCAAGCCCCGACTTTAAGTATATGAGCGGCGAGACCCTTACGCTTGAAGGCGGAATGGGACTTAGACCTTAACGTTCCGCATAGCGGAACTCATAACTCATAACTCTAAACTAAAAAACCGCCCAAACGGGCGGTTTTTCGTTATTCCTTATTCTCAATCTTCGTCCTGCTTCCGAACACCCTTGGTATTGTTATAATATCGATCGGGCGGGCGAGGATATTTGCCGCGAGAACGGCGATAAACACTCCGTCCCAAAACGGCAGATACGTACGAAGAATTATCGCCAGAACACCGCAAACGGCGCCGTAGACGAGCTTGCCTATCGGAGTTACCGGAGAAGTAACGGGGTCTGCGGCAAGAAAGAAGGCTGCGAGCACAAGCGCGCCAGAGAATGCCTGGCCGAGTATCCACGAAAACTTATCGTAATGAGGGCAGATAAGAAAGGCAACGCCGGCAAAGGCTGCAACAAAGGATACGCTGATACGCCAATCGGCAACGCCGCGGAAAATGAGATACAGACCGCCCGCAAGAAGCAGAAGCGTGCTTATCTCGCCCATTGCACCGCCCATATCTCCCATAAACATATCAGCAAGATGCACATCGGGAATGTCACCGGCGCGGAGCGAATCAAGCACGGCGGTGCCTTCTTTAAACACTTCCGTGTTCAGCTGCGCCCCGAACACAAGCTGAACTAACATCCTGCCGCATACGGCGGGGTTTAATATATTTCTGCCGAGACCGCCGAAGATTCCCTTTGCGGCAACAACGGCAAAGGCAGAGCCGGCGGCAGCAACGTACAACGGCACGTCATACGGCAGAGTATAAGCAAAAATAAGTCCCGTAACAACGGCGCTCAGATCATCAACGCCAAGCCTTTTCCGCACGATAAGGCTCATAACAAGATCACAAGCAAGCGAAACGGCAACACACACGGAACAGGTAATAAGCGCACGGATGCCGAAGCTGTAAATTGCCCACGCAAGCGCGGGGAGAAGCGCTATCACCGCATCAAGCATCATTGTGCGCACGCTGTCGCCGGCTGTAACAAAGGGGGCAGTACGTTCACGCTTGTGCATTTTCCGTTCCCTCCTTTTCGTCACTTGCTTCATCCTGAGGTGCATTTTTCATTTCGCGTATCTTTTCAAGTATCGGGAGGCGCGCAGGGCAGATAAATGCGCAGGAACCGCACTCGATACAGCTGTTGATGTTAAGTTTTTCTGCTTTTTTGATACTTCTCTTGGTACACGCACGGTAAAGCATTGAAGGCATAAGATGCATCGGGCACGCATCGGCACATTTTCCGCACCGCACGCATGCAAGTTCCTCGGGCGAGCGGTACTTTTCGGAAAGGAAAAGCACTGCGGAACCGTTTTGGATCGGGGTATCAAGCTCCTCTGTTTTTATGCCGTTCATCGCTCCGCCGATAATTACCGCACTTGCCTTCTCAGCTCCGCAAAATGCCGCGATCACGGATATCGGAGTGCCGAGCGGAACACGCAGATTGCGCGGTTTTTTTACAGCACCGCCCGAAACGGTGACCGTTACGCCTGTCATCACCTCGCCGTAAGCAAACGCACGGAACACTGCAGCGCAGGTGCGGCAGTTGACTACAAAGCTTCCGAGCTCCTCGGGCATGTGATGCGCGGGAAGCTCCTTGCCCGTAATTGCATAAACGAGCATCTTTTCACTTCCCTGCGGATATTTATTTTTGAGGATACGTACCTTTACAAGCTCGCTTTGCGCGTTTACGGAGTCAACGGCTGTTGCCGCATCGAGCTTGTCATCTTCAATTGCGATATATGCTTTTGCAACGGAAAGGGCGCGCATAAGTATCTTCACGCCGTTTACGACCTCCTCGGGTCTTTCAAGCAAAGTACGGTGGTCGGCGCTTGAATACGGCTCGCTTTCCGCGCAGTTAACGATTATGCGCTCCACACGTCCTGCGGCGTTTTTCAGCTTTTCGGCGGTGCTCTTTCCGCCGCCCATACCGAAGATGCCCGCAAGGCGCACGGTC
>JAZQJQ010000114.1:0-2497 GCA_045541735.1 Eubacteriales bacterium | reverse complement strand
TTTTTATCCAGAGGAAATCGGCAAGACACTATTTATTGGTGATAACGCTGACGAAGAAGCAAAGCAGGCATTGAAAGCGAGGGATGAGGAATGAACGAACGAAGATTGCTGGCAATCAGTATAAAGCACACAGCTCACGGTTGGAAGTTTGGAATGCCCTGTGTACTGTGGGGATATAAGCAGACAAATGACGATGAAAGACGGTGCTTTTCGAACTATACCGAGTACCCGAACAAAGCGGAAGTATATTCTTTGCAAGACTGGTTAGACAGCGGCTACGGCGATATTATTAAAATGGACGAGCCAGTACATATGGAAATCGGTTTTTGTAAGAAGTGGAAAAGGTACGATACCGTTTTGATTGACAAAGAGGAATATATCGGCTACTGCAAGATGGCTTGTTTGCCGCTTGACTACCCAACCGAGAAAGTCGGTGGTGAATGATGCACTATATAGCAAAAGATATTGATACGGAAAAAATACTCGCCGCCTTGGAAAAGGAGAGAGAATATGCGCTATATGAGCATAGAAAAAATATAGCAGTGGAAGAAGCAAGATACAACCAGCGCATTGCTGATATTATTGCGTTCGAGGGGATGTTTAAGTGTTCAAATTATGAGCATGAAAAGTGTGAGCCTGTCTGTGAACCATGATTATACGCATTGTTTGGATTTCAACAGATACTGCCCAAAAAATGCTTCCGTGCACAATTGACGGCGGATTTAAAAAAGATTGTTTATTTGCGGCCGACAAGCTGGGCACATTTCAAGGGCCTGAAAGAATGCCCGCTTAAAGAGAAAGGTGGGGTGGAGTGATGGCAACGTATATTGATGCGGTCGGAGCGGCATATTACAAAATTAAGCATAAAAGAACGCAAGAGGAGTTTTATGCGAAGTGCGACCTTCCGGTGAAAGCTGAAAAGCTTTGTGAAATTTTAGGTCTTGACGAATTCACGGCTGAAATTATATCAAAAGAAGAATATTACCGTGAAACAGACGATGAGGAAGGGGGTGATGATGAATGATGAAAAACTATTGGAAAACGCAAACGGACAGAGGGGATTATCGCTTGCAATTTGTAATTGACGATGAGGAAAAATTCAAGTTAGTTGAAAAGGCGGCACAAATGGCGGTGGATGGAAAAACTGCCTTCGATGTTGTGGAAATTCCTGAAGGCGGTATAGGTGCTTTATCTGACGGTTACCACACATTCAACGAGCTATATCATCATAGAGCTGTTTTGTTTTCGGTGATATGTAATTTGCTTCCGGATAAAGCTTGGAAGTCGATGCTGCACCATACAGGAGATATGTATGACGGGATGTTCATCGTGGGTATTGAGACGCCGTTGGGACCCGCGACTTATCATTATGATATTGATCCGTACTGGAACATGTTCCATGTAAAAGAGCTTAAAAGGGCACCCGAATGGGACGGACATACGGCACAGGATGCCATAGAGCGTATGGCATCATTGACCTTATTGTGCTATAACGGCAACTGGCCGTGGATAAGCGTAAAGGATATGCCACCGCCGAAGGGTGAGTATGTTTTGGCAGTGTTGAATAAAATGGCGCTTATAAATTCAAGTGATATGCATCCGAAAATGCAAATTTTAGCGAATAATGGAGAGGATTGGTGGAGTGACGGAGTAATTAAATATTGGAAACCTCTGCCGTGGTTGCCGGAAGGAGGCGATAAAGTTGACAGATAACGAGATTATACAGAAAGCAACGGAAGCTGTTAAATATGGTCTTAATGCAGATTATGCGGTTGAGCATTTACTTAAGATTATAAAAGACCTACAAGCAGATAAAAATGCGCTTATAGCCGGACAGGAAACCTTGCAAAAGTGTATTGTCGAGAAGGATGCGGAGCTCGAACTTTCGAATGATGAGTACTCGGCGCTGTTAAAAAAGCGCTGCAGGATGCTTAGAATTGAAAACGAGGAACTTGAGGCAAGAGCATTAACTGCGACATATGAGATTGAAACCCTGTATCGTTTGCTCGACGAATATAAAGAGATTTTAGAAAACAGATGCACAAGCGGCGGAGGCTGGACGATGCTGCCGGAGCTACCGCCGGAGGATGAGCGTGTGTTTGTGTGCTGCCAGACGAAGAAGGGTGTCAAGAGTGTAAATATCGCGTACCAGAGCGACGGCATATGGCACGGAAGCGGCTCGATGAGCGGCGTCACTGCTTGGATGCCGCTGCCGGAGTTGCCGGGTGAGGTTTAATAAGGTACGCATAACGTATAAAGATAACCGAAGGAGTGATACAGTGTCACAGACAAGGTATAAAATGCCGTACGACGACGTGAGACTGAGCTGTATCGGATTCGTGCGCGGGTACGCGCGCCGCCTGGAAGCGGAGAGTCTGAGCTGCGCAGAGGAGAGAATTCAAACTGCGATTGAGCAGGCGGTAGCGTGTGTCGGCTGTGACATTGAGCAGGAATGGATTCGGAAGCGGTTGCGCGAGGAATTCTTTAATAGTTACAT
>JAZQJQ010000113.1:0-30357 GCA_045541735.1 Eubacteriales bacterium | reverse complement strand
CGTACGGGTCACCAAAAAATAAAGCCCCGCAGGGGCTTTGTTTTTTTTTTGATTCGATTGAAAATCGAACTCGTTTTGTAGTGAGTATTGCTCCGGGGGAGAGATAGAGAAAACGGACCGGAGCTTCGAGCGCGGAGACTTTCGATTCTCCCACGGGCCACCAGAAAATATAGCCCCGCAGGGGCTTTATTTTTTTGGTGAATTAATGTTAACTAAAATAAGAAGGCTCTCACAAGAGCTTTCTTATTTTTGTTATAGAACTTTAAATGTGTAAGTAAATTCTTTGCTTTCGCCGGGGATGAGCTTTACCATATAAGGTTTATCCTCAAAATTGCCGGATTCTCCGACAAACGCCGGTAGACCATGCCAAGGTTCAATGCAAACGAATGGAGCTTTTTTATGCGGAGGTGTCCATATTGCAAGCACTGGGTATCCTTCAAATCCGAATTCGAATGCACTCTTGCCGTTTTTATTAATCACGGTTACTGAAGTGCTGTTCAGGTTTTCGCAAAGAAGTGCATCTCTGTCAAAATCCGAATATGTGAGATTTAATTCCCTGCCAACAATTTTTTTCTTCCATTTGTAGTTATATGAAAAATGGCTGTTTTCATCAGTGTAATAGAGTTGAGCGTTTTCTTCATTATTGAAAATAAAGGTGTAATCTGCTATATCTGCATCAAGCTTGAAGCCCGGGTGTCCGCCTATGCAAAATTTTATCTCCTTGCTGTCATTATTTATAACCTTGTAGGTTGTTACAAATCCGTTTTCTGTAAGCTTGTGAATGATCTGCAGTTCGAAGTGGTAAGGATACTGATTAAGGGTTACATCGTTTTCTTTGAGAGAGAAAGTAACGCTGTCATCTGTCTTATCTTTTATGACGTATTCAAATTTTCTTCCGAATCCGTGCTTGTCGTTGAAATGGCATATCTTCCCGTCTATTGCGACTTCGCTGTTATTGAGCGCACTTACAAAAGGAAATAAGACGGGTGCGTGACCGGGCCAAAATTCGGCATCTCCGTGCCAAAGGTACTCTCTTTCGGCAGTTTTAAAAGATATTAGCTCTCCGCCTGCAGTAGTAACGGTTGCGGTACAGCCGTTTTTTTGTAATGTAAATTCCATGTTAATCCTCGATCATATATTTGTATTTCAAGCAGTCCTTCAATTTTTCGATCAACGCGATAACAGCGGCTATTAAAGCAAGTGAGATCGCAAAATCTATCATCCAATATATCTCAAGCTTTGGTATATAAAGGTGAGTTGCATCAGTAAAGCGTTGATCGGTAACGGCAATTGATTCGGTATCGGCAAGTGTGAGGCGGTAAAAAACGTTAGAAACTGCGCTTACAACAGCTGAAATGCAAGCGATTATACTTTTGCGCTTCAGGTCATGTATCTCGTTTTTTATCCTCGGAGATGAACTTGCGTGCTCTCCCGTAAGCATTTGAGCTTTTACGTGCTTAAATGCTTCAATCAAAAAATAAATGGCAGCAAAAGCGATAGCGGCTGTTGCAGCAGCATCTGTGAGAATGTAGCTGAGATATGCTGAGGTTGCTTCATCTACGCGCCATACGTCAGAGAAGATAAATTCGTCTGAGAACGTGTTAAAGGTAATAAGCGAAAGAACGTCAAACGCAACAGCACCGCAGGAAAGTATTGTTATTAAAGCGGGAAGCTTTTTTACCTTCGAACTGAAGTATAGTACTCCGGAAAACATCAGTATGGATGCAAGAATGTCGGGTATCGCGTTCTTATCATCTATGAAAAAGTCAAGAGTAAGAATGGTTGCAGCCGCGGCAAAAACGCATGCTCTGCCAAATCTGCGGAAATCGTGGACTTTGCTTTCGGCGGGCATACGTTCGTTATATGCATCGAGAAGATTCTTGCAAAACACACTGTCTGCGCATATTCCTCGCATATACTTTGTGAACTTGACAAGCCAAACCAAGCCAAGCACAAGTGCGGGAATAAACGCAAGCACAGTGAAAATTCCCTTGAAGTGAATGGGGGTGATTTTCTGCGTAGCGGACAGAATATCTCCGTTATCAGCTATGTACACAAGCTCCGGAAGGACAGAAAGTGCGCGAAGAAGGAGAAATGTTATTGCGGAAAGATTTTTGACAGCTGAAACAGAAAAGGGTCTCCTCGGTAATCGATTTCCCTTCTTGGGTTTGTCCGGCTTATCGGAAAATCTATATTCTCCGTTCTCTTTGAATGTCTTAACGGTATGGAATACTGCCGTTCCGTCGTTTCTTTCACCAATGTAGATAAGGCCGTTAAACAGCTGATTAAAGCAGACCGTAAGCATTATGGTCTCCGCAACTGCATAGCAAAAGGTAAATACGAGCATTATAGAGCGTTCCGCTGAGAAGTTATGCGATACCCAAAACATAATGAAGAACGCAGGTATCCTTGATAAGCTTACCCAAAAGAATCTGATGAAATTTGTTCGTGCGGAATTTAAGTAATCCGAGAGGTCGCGTATCTTATATAGTGCGAGAACGAAAAACAAAGCACCGATGAAATCGGGCAATGCATCAACCACGGTAACAAAAGGATTGAACAAAAAAACAGCACCGTAAATGAAATAAGTCAACCGAAGGTCTTTTACTGGTCTTATTTCAGTTGCTTTGTTCATAAACTACCTCCTATCTTTCATTCTCTTCGCTTATGTTTTTGATCTTTTGCCACCAGTTTTTGATCTTGTCTTCTTTTTCGGGAGGCAATTGATCTTCGTCGCCGAGGGTAATCATTCTGAGGCATGCAAAAAGTAAAAAGAAAGCAATTGCTCCGATGATGAGATAAGCAAACATAATAATTGCATATCCTGTTGAAGTTGCGGGTATCAGACGTGTTGTTTGCAAAATATCGAAAATAAATACAAAGGAGTATAAGATCATACAGTAAGCGGAGCGAAGCTTGTGTGTTTCAAGTCCCGTTTCGGCAGTTATTTCGAAGGTGCCCCACAGAACGAGCAATCTGGTAGCCAAGTTAAAGACCATTAAGGCAAGCATAATACAGCTGTAGACAGACATACTTCTGTAGTTTATAAGTCCAATTATATCTGCTCCGCACAGTATGAAATTTGCAAAAGAGAGCACAAGTCCCGGAACTCCGGCATAAGCCGTAAGTTTATATCCTTTTCCGTAGGGTGCAAGCTTTGACGTGCCCATTAGGATAAGTGTGTAGCTGAGCCATTCGGTGAATCCGGAGTAGACCGGATTCAACCAAATGAGAAAGCCAAGAACCAAATAACCGAATCCCATAGCTATCAACTGTTCCTTCCGCAGCAATTCTTATACTTAACACCGCTTCCGCAGGGACAAGGGTCATTTCTGCCGACCTTCTTTGCTGCGGGTGTGCGCTTGGGCTGAGGTTTTCCGCCTTCAAAGCCTTCGATCAGAGGCTTTGCAACCTGCGTACGGACTATCTTTATCTCGCGTTTGGGAGCTGGATAGAATGAGAGTACATCGCGCACCGTGCCCTCGCGGATATCGTCAACCATTGCGTCAAAGAGATCCGCACCTTGAATGCGGTATTCGGTAAGAGGATTGCGGGATGCGTATGCATTTAAAGAGACGCCGCCTTTGAGGTCATCCATAGCCTCAAGATGTTCGATCCATTTTTTATCAACGTTGCGAAGAAGGCAAATTCTCTCAAGCTCTCTTGCAAGATCATCGCTTTGCAGGATGCTTGCCTTATCCTCATGGATCTTGTGAGCTTTATCAAGAAGTCTGCCGCGAATCTCGTCGGGCTCTGCGGTATTTGCAAATTCAATATCTTCGGGCGTGACGAGCCAGCCGCCAAACTTTTTCTGCAGGAAGTCAAGATTCCATTCGTTTTTGTCTTCTGCTGCAGTTGCGAAGGTAACGGCTGAGCCAATTGACTCATCGATCATAGTTCTGATCTTTGAGGTGATATCGGCACCCTCAAGAACGTCTCTTCTTTGCTTATAAATGACCTGGCGCTGTTGGTTCATTACATCGTCGTATTCAAGGGTCGTTTTACGCTGGCGGAAGTTTACGTCCTCGCGGCGCTTTTGCGCACTTTCGATGCTGTTTGAGAGTATGCTTGCATCTATCGTCATATCCTCATCAATTCCGAGGCGGTCAACGATGTTAAGCATTCTGTCACCACCGAAGAGACGCATAAGATCGTCTTCAAATGAAATATAGAATCGAGATTCTCCTGGGTCGCCCTGACGGCCGCTTCGTCCGCGAAGCTGATTGTCTATGCGTCTGCTTTCATGTCTCTCTGTTCCGAGGATATACAGACCTCCAAGCTCACAGACTTTTTCTGCCTCCGGGCGAATTTTCTCAGCGTATTTTCTTTTTAATTCGCTGAAAAGCTCGCGGCTTGCGAGTACAGCTTCATCTTCGGTGTGCGCAAATGAAGTTGCATCGCTTATCATTTCGTCGGTGTAATCATACTTTGAACGAAGCTCGGCTTTAGCAAGAAATTCAGCGTTACCGCCGAGCATAATATCGGTGCCGCGTCCTGCCATATTGGTGGAAATAGTAACCGCTCCGAGCTTACCGGCCTGCGCAACTATCTCTGCTTCGCGTTCGTGATGCTTTGCGTTAAGAACCTTGTGCGGAACTCCGCATGCATTAAGCCGCTTTGATATCTCCTCTGATTTATCGATGGAAACGGTACCGACAAGTATTGGCTGCCCCTTCTCGTAGCATTCTTTGATCTTAGCTACGATCGCGCGCATCTTTGCCTCTCTCGTTTTGTAGACCATATCGGTGTGATCTTGGCGGATCATCGGCTTGTTTGTTGGAACCTCTATAACGTCAAGTCCGTAGATCTCTCTGAATTCTTCTTCCTCAGTAAGTGCGGTACCGGTCATTCCCGATAGCTTATTGTACATACGGAAGTAATTCTGGAACGTTATTGTAGCAAGCGTTCTGTTCTCTTTTTCAACGTTTACGTGCTCTTTTGCCTCGATCGCCTGATGAAGACCGTCATTATATCTTCTTCCGGGCATAAGACGGCCGGTAAATGCATCTACAATAACCACTCTGCCGTCCTTGACGATATAATCGACTTCATTGTGCATTATACCGTGTGCACGGATTGCTTGATTAACATGGTGCGCAATCGTTGCATTTTCCGCATCAGAGAGGTTTTCAATTCCGAAAAATTTCTCTGCCTTTGCGATACCGGATGCTGTAAGGGTCACGGAGCGTGCCTTTTCATCGACGATGTAATCACCGTCAACGTCATCGTGCACTTCCTTGCTGTCAAGCTCTTTAATAACGAACTTTCTCATTCTGGCGACAAGCTCGTTTGTCTTTGCGTACAGATCTGTGCTCTTCTCCCCTTCGCCAGAGATGATAAGGGGCGTTCTCGCTTCATCGATAAGAACGGAGTCGACCTCGTCGACAATTGCAAAGTTGTGTCCGCGCTGGAAGGTAGACTCGAGATGTACCGCCATATTATCGCGAAGATAGTCAAAACCGAATTCGTTATTCGTTCCGTAGGTTATATCGGCTTTGTATGCTTCCCTTTTATCGTCGGGATCCTGTCCGTGCATAACAAGACCTGTGGTTAGACCGAGAAATCCGAATACTCTTCCCATCTCCTCGGCGCCGCAACGTGCAAGGTAGTCGTTGACCGTTACAATGTGAACCCCTTTGCCCGAAAGTGCGTTAAGATATGCAGGGAGAGTTGCGACAAGGGTTTTACCTTCTCCGGTCTTCATTTCGGCAATTCTTCCCTGATGAAGCAGAATACCTCCCAATATCTGCACGCGGAACGGTCTTTTACCGAGAGTTCTGTCTGCGGCTTCTCTAACTGCCGCGAAAGCCTCCGGTAGGATATCGTCAAGCGTTTCGCCGTTTGTCAGTCTCTCTTTAAGCTCGGGAGTCTTTGCTGAAAGCTCGGCATCTGTAAGACCTGAATATTCGTCTGCAAGAGCTTCAACAGCATCGGCAAGCTTGATTATCTTTTTAATTTCTCTTTCGCTGTAAGTGCCGAATATCTTATCAAATAGCTTCATTAACTGTACCTTTCAAAATTAGTTCTTTAATTGCGCGATGCTTATAAGCTCAGTGCCGGGTAAGTACGTGCTTATGATAAGCTCGGCGGGTACGCCCGCGTTCGCAAGGTCGAGAGTTCCGTACTGAGAGATGCCCGTTCCGTGACCGTGGCCCTTGCCGGCAAAAATGAAGTTCTCAGAGCTTGATGCGTAGTAAGTCTTGGTTACCGTTGCGGTCTGGGCATTAACGGTGAGGTCTGTCGGAGTTAGCTCACCGGGATTGAGGATATCGATGTTAGGTGAATATGAAGGAGGCGGCAATGAACCGTCTTTGATCTTCTGAACAAGGCTCTTATAACCGTCGTCAGTAAGAACGCTTGCGGTTTCATTTGTAATTGCTCTTCTGCCAAAACTTGTTGCTGCGATCAAAGTTTCGTTTGTTCCAGTTTTTACTCCGTCACCCGTTATTACAGTTATCGGTGAATCTAATTCTACTTGATCAAAGAGCCCCGGATAAGCGGGTCCGGTCGGACCTTGAGCAACACCGGCAACACTGATCTCAAGGTTGGTTACTACTTCATATGATTGTGTTACGTATCCTTTGCCAACAACAAAGTTTGCCGAATGAACGTAACGTTGAAGAGCGGTTCTTATTGAATCAGTCTTGGTAAACGTCTGCGTATGTCCTGCCGTATCGGTAAGAGTAATTGAGTACACGTAGCTTGTGTTACCAGCGAATGAATTTATGCTGATCGAGGCTATTTTCTGTCCTGAGAACTGAGTATATCCTTTGCTTGCAAGATAGTCGGCAAGTTCTTTAGGAGATACCTCGTATTGCCAAACTCCCCCGGGATAATCGGCATATTGTTCCCACGGAGTTTTTACATATGTCAGGTAATCTCTTGAGCTGCCCCAAACATCCTTTACCGCAACAGATTCTCCGCCCATCAGCGAGCAGTAGAATACGTCAGCGAGCTTCCCTTGGTACGAAACTACCATACCTCTTGTAGCTTCTACTGCTCCGATAACTGTCTCGTTTGTTCTGCTGCATCCGAGATATGCCTGACAGTGTTGGTTGGGGCAAAGATCAAAACCGTCGTATTTAAAATGCGATCTTGAATTTTTAACGTAATAGGTACGTGCCGCGATAGCAAATACACGCTGTGCTTCAAAAGCCCAGTAATTTCCTATTTCCCAAGGAATTACACCGGTTACATACGTTTCGAGGTCTACGAGATTAATAGCTTCAATGACGTCTCTGCTTCCCTCTATCTCTCTTCTAAAAACCATAACGCCGGGATAAAGATAGTTAAGCGAAGATTTTGTATATGAGGTCTCATAACCGATCTGGATCGGTTCAAGTCCGAGATAGGAGTTTGTTCCGCAATCGTATTCAAAAAGTACGGTATTTGTGGTATGGTCGATGACTGATACGGTAGTGTCTCCCGTTCCTATAACCCGGGTATCGTATGAAGAACGGAGCGCGCTCAGCGATTGAAGGGCATTCTCTGCCCTTTCTTTTGTGGAAAAGTCGCCGATATATACTCTGTACGTACCGTTAATATATCCGGGAAATACGGAATATGCACCGCCAATAAGGTCTTTAACTCTGTTTACGATCTGTTCGGCCTGTGAACGGGTCGCTATACGTCCTCCTGCCTCGATATGATACATACCTATAGCATAGTTTGAATTGAATTCTTTATGGTACGCTCCGCCGTAACGGGAAAGATTATAGTCAATAGCGACGGTTACCGAGTGATTCGGAACCTCCCACACTTCTTCAAAGCCTCTGCCGGAGTCGGCGATCACGGCACGTCCGAGAAGAAAGCCGTTTGTGGAGGTTGCCTGCCAACCGGCCTCGGCATCGTCGTCAAACGTAATACCGACGGTGATCAATGGGTTAACTTCCGTACCGCCTTCAAGTGCGCTCGCTTCAAAGATCAAAAAAGCGAACACATAATATATGGAGCTCAGCACCATAAGTAGCGCAAGCGCAAAGCAAAGCGCGCGGGTAAGCGCTCTTTTTCTTCTTTCGTGTTTGTTTAATTTTGCGTTAGTCGACAATTTCATATTCTCCTCTTACCATTACGTAAGCACCGTTTGTAGATGTTATCTTAATTCCTCTTCCGTCTCCGCCTCGCGGGATGATGAGTGCATGGTTATATGATACACTGTCTCGGTTCTTAAGGTCGAGACCGGACGTTATATCCGAAAGACCTTGTTCTGCAAAGGGCGAAACTACGATCGCGGTGCCGGATCTGAGTATAAGCTCGATCGAAGTGTTCGGCGCGATCAGAGTTTTTCCGTATTCGATAAAGATCGCACTATACTGATTAGATCCTGAGGAGGATGTGGACGTTCCTGTTTTGTTTTCGAGTGCGCTGACACGCGCAGCAAGCTGAAGAAGCGAATCGTTTGTTGCTATATAGTTCATGCGGTTTTCAAGGGAGCTTACTCTGTTTGAAAGATCAGTGATCTCGGCTGAGTCAATGGAGCTCGAGCCGCTTGAAACGCCTCCGCCGTTTTCAATAAGCTTTTGAAGCTCGTTAATTCGGACTTCGATTTGGGGGAGAAGATTGTTGTTGATGTAACTGAGCGTAATGACCGGGTCAGTTGTGCTGTCGTATCCGTCGGCAAGAACGGTAAAGTAGCACAAAGCTGACAGAATGACGGCGACAGTAAATAATATCAGCGCTTTTTTCATAACATATTCCTTTCAGTTAGGCGTTTCCCATAAGTTTTTTGCGATCGCTTTTTGATATAGCGGCACCGCTTGCGGGGATCTTTATCTTTCTTACACCGCCTGCAGCGGCGCTCTTGTCTGCCGCAACCAGGGCAGAAACAACGGTCTGTCCCTTCTTTAACGTCATTACCTGCACACCGCCCGCGCTTCTTGTAGCTTTCTCGGGGATGAGCTTAGAGGATACGAGGATGGCTTTTTCTGCGTTGTTTTCTATGAGAATGTCTTTTGCGGAGTCTTCAAATATTGCGGCAACGATGGGACTGGCGGCGCTGTAAACACCCGTAAGTCTGCGTCTCGATGATTTAGTCTCATAAGCGGAAAAAGGTATTCTGACACCCTTTCCGTTCTCGAAGATATAGATCATATTACTGTCGGACTTGATGTCAGAAGCAAGAATTGCGCAGATAGGTTTTTCTCCGGGATCCATTTTCAGCGCAGCGTTAACAAAGTCACCGAGAGAGGAAGCCTTTACTTGAGAGAAATCGGATACCTTTGCTTTGTAGAGCTGTTTTGCGTTGGTGATAAACAGTATTTCAGAAACGTTTTCGCAATCTCGTTCAAATACGATCTCGTCACCTTCCTTTAAGGTATGTACGTCATTACCCTGCAAGGAACGCATCGTGATCTTCTTGAAGTATCCTTCGCGTGTTAGAACTATACGGACGTTGTAGTTTTCCTCAATTGAAACTTCTGTAGTTTCTACGATCTCCTCGGCGCCGATAAGCTTTGACTTCCTGGGTTTTCCGTATTTCTTTTTGATTGCGGCAAGCTGTGCGGCGATAGCGGATTTTTGTTTGAGTTCGTCAGCAAGAAGAGCTTCAAGATCAGCAATCTCCTTTTGGAGATTCTCTATTTCCTTGATTCGTTCGATGATATACTCGCGGTTAAGATGCCTAAGTTTTATCTCTGCGATATACTCAGCCTGTATCTCGTCGATACCGAATTCTTTCATTAGATTGGGTACGACCTGAGATTCTTTTTCGGTTCCGCGTACAATGGCAATGCATCTGTCGATATCAAGGAGTATCATTCCGAGACCCTTGAGAAGATGGAGCTTGTCCTGCTTCTTTTTTAAGTCAAATCTGCACTCGCGGCAGAAGCAGTTAAGGCGGAATCTTATCCATTCTCTCAGTATATCCGCAACGCCGAGAAGCTTGGGGCTTCCGTCTATCAGAATATTGAAATTGCAGTCGAAAGCGCTCATGAGAGGCGTTTGCTTGAAAAGACGCGCCATCAGAGCATCGGGGTCAGTTCCGCGCTTCAAATCAAGCGTGAGCTTGAAACCGTTAAGGTCAATCTCGTCACGGAAATCAGAAACTTCCTTGAGCTTACCGCCCTTGTATAACTCGGTCAGCTTCTTGATTATAGCTTCAATATTCGTTGAATACGGAATCTCAAGAATTTCAATGCAGTTGTCTTTTTTGTTATATTCCCAAACAGAGCGCAGCTTTATCGATCCTCTGCCGGTCTCGTATATCTGCTTCATCTGTTCGCGGTCATAGATGATCTCGGCACCGCCTGAAAAATCCGGAGCCGGCATAACGTCAAGAAGTTTGTCTGTAGAAGCTTTCGGATTTTTCAGCAATGCTGTTGTGGCATCGCATATCTCTGCAAGGTTAAATGAGCACACTGAGCTTGCCATACCGACTGCAATGCCGGAATTCGGAGATACCAGTACGTTCGGGAAAGTTGTCGGAAAGAGTACCGGTTCAAGCATGGTGTTGTCATAGTTCGGAACCATATCGACAGCATCTTTATCGATTCCGGAGAAAAGCTCTGTGCATATATTGTCAAGTTTTGCCTCGGTGTAACGCGCCGCTGCGTACGCCATATCATGACTGTATTGCTTACCGAAGCATCCCTTGGAGTCGATAAACGGATGAAGCAAAGCATCATTGCCTTTTGTTAGACGCACCATTGTTTCGTATATGGATGCATCTCCGTGAGGATGGAGCTTCATCGTTTGACCTACTATGTTCGTGCTTTTGGTTCGGTTACCGGAAAGCAACCCCATCTTATACATTGTGTAGAGCAGTTTGCGTTGAGACGGTTTGAAGCCGTCAATCTCAGGTATCGCACGGCTCACGATAACTGTCATAACGTACGGCATATAGTTATCGCGTATCGTGTCAGTTATAAGTTGGGGAACCGCAGGCTTCTGAGGCTCGTTTATATCTGTCAGCTTTTTTTCGGGAGCGGCTTTCTTCTTTGCCATTTTCTACCTCTCGTTAAGCATTATTTACAAATCTTTGATCCTGAATGCGGCGGCGCGGAGCATTCTGTTTTGAAGCGCAAGCCCCATTCCTTCTCTATTTGGCATCGGAGCATAAATGCGCTTTGCGCCGTTTGCATCCGCAAGTCTGAGAAGATCGAAAAGTCTGCGTGCGTGCTCGTTTTCGTCACCTCTTGCTCCTATGTAATATACGTTGCTGCCAAGCGGGGCAAAGCCGTCGTAGCATATAACGGCATTATCTCCGTCTTTTGATGCATCGGTGAAAAATGCGGCAAGCTTTTTGTCTGAATTTGAACGTACAAGATAGAGCGGCGCTTTGGGTGCATAATGTTTTAACAGCATTCCGGGACTTAGCGGAACCGCACCGGGTTCGGGCGGCGCAAGTACTTCGGGCGCGACATTTACATTACCGAGAATGCTTTTCAGCATCTCAAGAGTAATTCCGCCGGGTCTTAAAAGTGTAGCTCCGTTGGAATCGAGCTTGATAATGGTTGATTCAAGACCTACGGAGCAAGAACCGCCGTCGATTATGGCATCAGCCTTGCCGTCAAGATCGGTAATTACGTGTTCAGCCGAGGTTGGAGAAGGTCTTCCGGAAAGATTAGCGGAGGGGGCTGCGATCGGTCTTTCTGAAAGCCGTATGAGCTCTCTTGCAACGGGATGTATCGGAACTCTTACAGCTACGGAATCAAGGCCGGCTGTAACGCTTGGTGCGCATTTTCCTTTTGAAGGCAGCACCACTGTAAGCGGTCCCGGCATAAATGCATCTGCAAGCGCGAAGAATCTTTCGTCGCATTCGGCGTATTCTCCGCAATCTGCGGTGGCGGAAAAGTGCAGGATGAGTGGGTTGTTTTGGGGTCTGCCTTTTGCTTCGAATATTTTTTTAACTGCGGAGTCATTTGTTCCATCTGCGCCGAGTCCGTAAACGGTTTCGGTCGGGAACGCAACAAGGCCGCCGTTGCGTATGATCTTTGCGGTAACCTCGAGACATTCCGTATCGAATGTCTCGGGGTCCGCCTTTATGAATTGAGTTTTCAAGTTGTTGAAGTTCCCTTCAGTCTTTCTGCCGCATCGGCAGTTATAAGAGCGTCAAGCATCGGGGTGATGTTTCCGTTTAAAAAATCATCGAGAGAATATAAGGTGACTCCGATGCGGTGATCGGTAACTCTTCCCTGCTGATAGTTATAGGTTCGGATGCGTTCGCTTCGGTCGCCGGTTCCAACCTGGCTTCGGCGCTCGTTTGCGATCTTTTCGGATTGCTCGCGCTCCTTCATATCATAGAGCTTTGCTCGGAGCAGTTTCAATGCCTTGTCTCGGTTTTTAAACTGGCTTCGTTCGTCCTGGCATTCTATAACGATGCCGGTCGGCTTGTGAAGCATTCTGATAGCGCTTTCGGTTTTATTTACGTGCTGTCCGCCCGCGCCGCTGGATTTTATGGTCTCGATTTTAAGATCTGATTCTTTGATCTCGATCTCTACGTCCTCTGCCTCGGGTAAAACTGCTACGGTTGCAGTGCTCGTCTGTATTCTTCCCTGCGCCTCAGTTTCGGGCACTCTTTGGACACGGTGCACACCGCTTTCGAACTTCAGCTTCGAATATGCACCCTCGCCCGTAACGGAGAATGTAACCTCCTTGAAGCCACCAAGCTCTGTTTCGTTGCAGGAAACGAGCTCGGTCTTCCACTTTACGGAATCTGCATACATGTTGTACATACGGTAAAGCACTGCCGCAAAAAGCGCGGCTTCCTCACCGCCGGCTCCGCCTCGGATCTCGATCATTACGTTTTTGCTGTCATTCGGATCCTTGGGGAGCAGAAGGATCTTGAGCTTTTCTTCAGATTCGGCAAGGCTTGCTTGCAGCTTTGCCGCCTCTTCTTTAGCTATGTCTCTGAGCTCTTCGTCCCTTTCGAGCTCGATGATCTCTTCCGCTCCTTTTATCTCGGCGCATAACCTTGAATATTCGCGGTACTCGGAGATAACGGGAGCAAGGGCCTTATACTCGCGAGTAAGGTCAAGGTACTTTTTTCTGTCAGACATAATATCTGGAGCTTCAAGCTCCTTCTCAATGTCAAAATATCGCTGTTCTACTTCTTTGAGCCTTTTTAGCATATTACTTGATAAATGCGGCAAAAGCCAGATAAGCGGAGTAAACGTCAGCCTTAGAAACTACTTCGTAGGGTGCGTGCATAGATATTACGGGAACGCCAATATCCACAGTGTCGATGTTGTGGTTTGCTATATATTTTGCAACGGTTCCGCCGCCACCTACGTCGATCTTTCCTAGCTCAGCCATCTGCCAGTTTACGTTATCCTTCTCAAGGTATCCGCGCACCTTTGCAACAAATTCGGCGGAAGCATCGTTGGTACCTCCTTTTCCACGCGCACCGGTGTACTTTGCAAGTGAAACACCGCAGGAAAGCATAGCTGCGTTGCGGATCTCAAATACCTCGGGGAAATTTGGGTCGTAGGCAGCACAAACATCAGCGGAAAGACACTCGGAATGTGCGCGTACGGTATTAGCGTTGGAATTTGTTGCAGCGGCGATCTCATCGATCAGATCAGCGATTATACGGCACTGCATACCGGAGTTGCCGTCGCTTCCAACTTCTTCCTTATCAGCGAGAACACACATAACGGTGTGATTTTCGTCCCTGCTGTCAAGCAGAGACGTAAGCGCGGGATAAGCACAAACTCTGTCGTCGTGTCCGTACGCGCCTATGAGCCAACGGTCAAGACCGATATCGCGAGCCTTGAATGCAGGAACAGCAGAAAGCTCGGCGCTGATAAAATCAGTCTCCGTGAATCCGTACTTTTCATTGAGTATGCGGAGGACGTTCAGCTTTATCTCATCTTTTCCCTTTCCGTCGAAAGCCGGAGAGCTTCCGGAAAGAAGATTAAGTGCCTCGCCGCTTATTGCGGAACCGAGGGGACGGGAGTTCTGGTCAGCCGCAAGGTGAGGCAGGAGGTCGTTAATGTAAAACAGCGGATCGCCTTCATCTTCACCGATCACGATCTCTTTAACAGTGCCGTCAGAAAGCGCCACAACTCCGTGAAGAGCAAGCGGGATGGCAGTCCACTGATATTTGCGGATACCGCCGTAGTAGTGGGTCTTGAGAAAACTCATACCGGAATTTTCATAGAGCGGTACGGGTTTTAGGTCGAGACGGGGGGCATCGACGTGTGCCGCGGTGATCTTGATTCCGTTTTCGGGGGATTCGGAGCCGATCTTGAATACGTAAAGGCTCTTGCCTCTGTTGTTCAGATAGTACTTTCCGCCCGAAACGAGCTTATCGCCGAGCTTGTATTCGGTGTAACCTGCCTTTTTTGCAAGTTCAATACCTGAAATAACGGCCTCGCGCTCGGTCTTTGAGCTGTCAAGGAACGCCATATAGCCCTTAGCATAATCAAGGGCGGCTTTCTTCGTTTCTTCGTTGCTTACCTCAAAAAAGCTCTTCTTGCTGTAGACAAGCTTTTCCTGAAGAAGCTCGAGTTCGGTCTTTTCTTTTACGTTTTCCATTTTGTTTTACCTCGCTTTATGTTAATTTTAATAACCAAGTTCAGGGTAGAGGCGTTTGTATATTTCCCTTGCCTCATTTACCTTTTCGACGTATGCGCGCGTCTCTTCGATGGGTATCTCCTTCAAAACACCGTTTCCGTCCGAAAACCGTTCGTCTTCAAGCCAACCGTTGACACGGCCGTAACCTGCGTTGTACGCAGCGAATGCGGTATCCCAGTTGCCGTATTCGAGCTTCAGATAAGAGATGAGATATGTACCGTAGCGAATATTTGTGTCGGGATCATACATAAGAGCAAACTCGCTCTTTTCCCCCAGTTTCATCGCGATCCAATCACAAGTATCTGAAGTTATCTGCATAAGCCCCACCGCGTTTGCGTGTGAGACTGCGTTGCTTTGAAAATCGCTTTCAGTTTTGATTATTGAGTAAACGATCCCGGGGGGGACACCGTATTGTTCGGAGTATTTTGTAACTATCTCCTGAAAGCCGCAGGGATAAGACTTGTATTCGTATTTTTCATACATCCGTGTGTATATAAGTCCTATTACCAAAGACAAACCGATAATGATCACTACGGCAAGGCTTCGTATCAAAGCTTTTTTCATTTCGCTGTTCCGTTTTGTTGAATTCCGAGTCTGTCGAGCAGCTTACTGCACTCGGCCGCAAGCTCCTCCTCGGTGCCGTTGTTATAAACTGTAAAGTCGCATTTTGATTTAAAATACTCTTCACTAAATTGTGAGGCAAGCCTGCGCTCTGCAGCATCAAGCTTGATATTGTCTCTTGTAATTATTCTTTCAATACGCTTAACGGTATCGGCAGTAACGTATACGGTGTAGTCACACAGCCTATCGGCGCCAGATTCAAAAAGCTGAGGTGCATCGACAAGAACATAAGGGGCGTTTTCGTTTGCCGGGGAGTTTATAACTTTTTTAACTTCGTTTATGACTATGGGATGCACTGTTTCGTTCAGCAAACGTAGTTTTTCTTTGTTTTCGCTTTTAAAAACCATGGAGGATAATTTGGATCTGTTAAGGGCGCCGTCAGATGTGAGGATCTCCTTTCCGAAAGCCTTGGAAAGTGCTTCTGTGCAATGGGAGGGGACGTCTACGAGCGATGCGTAGACCTTGTCGCAGTCAATAAGCATACCGCCCCTGGATAAAAGGAAGCGGCAAGCAAGGCTTTTTCCGGCTCCACTTCCGCCCGTGATGCCTATCACCTTCATCTTCAACCTCCAAAAGTGTTAATTCACTACATTATAACAAAAAAAACACACCATTTCAAGTGGTGCGCATAAAATAATATAAAATAATATATTAAGGATTTAACTATGTCGGTTGGATACTCCTTCTTTGCGGGCGCAAATTCTGAAAACGGATTTGTTTCGTTTTATGACAGCATCGATTCAGATGTTGAGAACACGGCGGTTTTTAGCATTATCGGGGGTCCCGGAACGGGAAAATCGTCATTAATAAAAAAGCTTTGCGGATTGTCGGAAAAATATGGATATACATGTGAAAAATACTTCTGTTCTTCCGATCCGGGTTCGCTTGATGCTATCAGGCTTGTTTCAGCGGATGCAAGGTGTAAGATCGTTATTTGTGACGCTACTGCTCCTCATCCAAGAGAACTTTCAACGCCGGGCGCAACGGGTAGACTAATAGATCTGAGTGCGTATTGGAACTGCGATAAACTGATTAAAGAAAAGGAATATATATTAAGCCTTCAAAACCGAAAAAGAGAGTATTACATATCCGCATACAGATACCTGAAGATAGCAGGTCTGGTATTAAGGGAGGCAGTGAGGGTAAGAAAACAACAGTACGATCTCTTTAAACTCCGCAGAGATATATCGGATTATGCATATTTTGTCGATCGGCCCTGCGTAATAAAGAGACCGATTCGGTGCATATCGATGTTTGGCGAAAAAACACTGGATAATAAAGGATATTCGGCGAAAATAAAGCTGAATATTGAAGATGAGATCGATTGTTATATTGTTTCTGATGTGCTGCTTGAAAACACAAATTGCGCTTGGGTTTCTCCTCATCCCGTTGTAAATTCATTCTTTGATGAAGTGTATATTCCTATAAGTGAGATCTGTATTTCCTCTGTTAGCGGAGAAAACTGTGAAAAATTCAATATTGACAGATATATATATAATTCTGAAGATTCGCTTCTTAAAAAACTGATAGCTTCTTACAGAAGTTATATAGATATGGCGATCGCTTCGCTATCAGAAGCTAAAGTATGCCATTTTCAGCTTGAAAGAATTTACGGCAGTGCAATGGATTTTGCCGGTAAAGAAGAAAACGATCTGCGCGTTGTGAAAGATGTTTCATTATTGATGGCATAAAAAAGGGCGGTGTGCTTGGCACACCGCCCTTTCATCATTAGAGAGCAGACACGAGCTTTTCTGTATCGGATGCGATAACGAGTTCCTCGTTTGTGGGGATCATAAATACTTTTACCTTGGAATCGGGTGCAGAAAGAAGGTTAACTTCGCCGCGCTTGAAGTTCTTGTTAGCCTCGGTATCGAACTTGATTCCGAAGAACTCCATATCTTTCATAACATCAGCGCGGAGAGTGTCGTTGTTTTCTCCGATGCCTGCGGTAAATACGATAGCATCAAGACCGTTCATTGCGGCGGTGTAAGAGCCTATGTACTTTTTGATCTGATAAGCGAGAATGTCGATAGCAAGCTTTGCTCTTTCGTTGCCTTCGTCGATCGCGTTGTTAACGTCGCGGCAGTCAGAAGAAACGCCGGATACACCGAGAAGTCCGCACTTCTTATTCATAAACGTATTCATTTCGTCGGGAGTGAAGCCTTCCTTCTCCATAATGAAGGGAACGATCGCCGGATCCATATCGCCGCAGCGTGTACCCATTACAACACCTGCAAGAGGGGTGAAGCCCATGCTGGTATCAATGCACTTACCGCCCTTAACTGCGGAAATGGAAGAACCGTTGCCGAGATGGCATGTAATGATCTTGGTATCTTCAACGGGTTTGTCAAGAAGCTTGATGCACTCAGCTGCAACGTATCTGTGGGAGGTACCGTGTGCACCGTAGCGGCGTACCTGATACTTCTCATACATTTCGTAAGGAATGCCGTAAACATAAGCAGCTTCCGGCATAGTTGAATGGAATGCAGTATCAAATACGAGAACCTGAGGGGTTCCGGGCATAGCCTCGAGACATCCCTGAATTCCCATAATATGTGCACCGGTGTGAAGAGGTGCGAGGTCGCGGCAGAGCTCAAGCTTTGCAAGTACGTCTTCGTTCAGAAGAACGGACTCGGAGAAATAAGCGCCTCCGTGCACGATACGGTGGCCTACTGCCTCGATCTCGCTCATGCTTTTAACGCAACCGTAGTTATCGTCAAGAAGACATTTAACAACGAGCTTAGTAGCCTCAGCATGATTAGGCATGCTGATCTCTGCCTCGTAGGAATTGCCGTTAATGAGCTGCTTGTGGGTGATCTTACCGTCAAGACCGATTCTGTCGCAAAGACCCTTTGCGAGAACGGTGTGGCTTGCGGTATCGAAAAGCTGATACTTTAGGGAGCTGGAACCTGCGTTTACAACAAGTACGTTCATTGTCTTTTCCGGAAAACCGGACACCTTTCTATAAAATATTCAAACATAATCATTATATATTGTTTGAATTGAAAAAGCAAGTATTTGTTTATATTTTCACCATTATATTGCAAAAACGGTAATTTTGGTTTATTATAATGTTGAGGTGATATTATGAAGAACGTTGCTGTTGTGTCCGAGTACGACCCATTCCATAACGGCCATAAGTATCAGACGGACAAGCTCCGTGAAATGGGTGCAGAATGTATTGTGTCGATATTGGGCGGAACCTTTTCTCAAAGAGGCAACTGCCATATTACTGATAAATATTATAGGGCGGAGTCAGCGGTAGATTCCGGGGGATGCGATCTTGTTTTGGAGCTTCCCTATCCGTATTCGTGCAGCGGAGCTAAGTATTTTGCAAGAGCCGGAGTAAGCCTTGCCGCAAGATTTTGCGATTCGATCGCTTTTGGATGCGAATCAAGCGACCCTGAGATATTAAAGGATATTGCTCGCTTTACTTGTTCCGCTGAATATAATTGCCTTCTTGATGGCAAGCGAAAGGCATTTCCAGACGTTTCTTCTCCCCGTCTTTCCGAGCAAATTATTAAGGACCGGCTTTCGGATGATCATTCAAAAGAGTTTTTACTGCCGAATAATATCCTTGCTATCGAGTATTTGCGCGCAATTTATGAGTTAGGGTATTCCCTGGAACCTATTTTTATAAAACGCCATGGCGCGGATCACGATTCAAATAAAGCTTTCGGTGATATATGTTCTGCTTCGTATATACGCGAAAAGATTGATAATTCAGAGGATTGGGAGCGATTTTGCCCCAACGGGACTGTGAGTGTTTTAAAAAAAGCTGAAAATTTCGGAAGGCTTGGCACTTCACTTGTTAACGCGGAGAAGGCCATCCTTTATGCTTTGCGGAATATAGACCCGAATACAGCCGATTCTCACGCAGAATGCGGAGGCGGCCTCGGCAGACGGATATGTAACGCATCCGCTTGTGCTACCGGTTTAGAGGATCTTTACGAACGCCTTTCAACCAAGCGATACACAAACGCAAGGATCAGAAGGGCTGTCATATCGCTTCTTACCGGTGCGACAGAATACGATGAATCAGCGTTACCGGCATTTACCTGTTTGTTGGCGGCTAACGCGATCGGACTTTCGATTATCAAAAACTCTGCATTCCCCGTCCTTTCGACTCCGTCGGATATAAGAAGTATCGAAAATGAGCGAATGGTATCACTGTATATCAATGCTGAACGACTTGCCTCTCTTTGTTATGAAAAGACTTTACCGGAGTACGATTTTTTTGCACGCAGACCGGTAATTAATGGTTGATAAGTATAATATATCTAATATTAATAATTTATTCATAATTCCCCGTTCTCATTGACTTTTGGCTAAAGTTGATATATCATATAAGAGTTAGTAAATTTAGAAAACGGAGGCATATAATGGCTGAAAACACTAAACCCCTGTATATGGAATATAGGGATAAGATTCTCGTCCGAGAAGGTAATAACATTTGTTATGGAAATATGGATGATAAGGCTGTACTGTTCCTGCTTATCACCTCTTACAAAAAATTCGGAGGGCACGAAATTCCCGATAAGATCCTTATTCAGATCATATCGACCGATACTTCAATTCCCTTCCATAAGAGAATTTTAAAGCAGGGAGAAAAAAACGGTCTTTACGATGCTTTTGATATCGGAATGGCTTGGCTTAACCGCCAGAACGCTTGAGGTGGATTATGAAACGCACAGTTGCTATTTTTCTTGCGGTTTTGGCATTGATATCTTCTACTCTTACTTTTACAGCGTGTGATAAAGGCAAACCGCCGGTTGTTCCGGATGTTACTACTGACACGCCTACCGATCCGATTACAGATCCGATTACAGATCCGAACACTGATCCGGTCACGGATCCGGTTACAGATCCGGTTACCGATCCTGTCACTGAACCGATAACGGAACCTGTTACAGACCCCGTTGTTGTAGATCCCGTTATTGAATTCACTAATCCCCTTACCGGTCTTCCCACCGAAACGGACGTTTCCGGTATGCGCGCAGTCGCCGTTTCCATCGATAATGTAAAACGTGCACAGCCTACTATCGGTCTGTCCCTTGCTGACGTTCTTATCGAGCTTCCCGTTGAAGGATTTGAAACCAGAATGCTTGCCATTTTCCTGGAATATGCAGATCTTCCAACTATCGGCAACGTCCGGTCCGTTCGTGATTACTTTGTTCGCCTTGCTGCTGACTTTGATACCGTACTTGTCCATGCCGGATCCGATACCGATGACGGATGGCTTCAGCTTGGACCCAATGCTATAAAGCGCGGATTCCTTGTAAGCTATATGCTTAAAAAAGGTGAGATAAAGATCCCGGAGGAAAGGCAGGATCTTTGGGTCAAGGGGATCGATAATATCGACTCGCTAAACTGGTACCCTAACCCTATGTTCAGAGATCTTGACAGAATGTACAACATGTCAACCGAGCACTCTTTGATGGTAAACGGTGAGATAATCGTTGACTCAATAGAGTACCGCGAGTACAGAACTTCTCTTGCAGAGGGATTTACATATCCTTATACTATCGGCAGCAATAACAGTGCTCCTGTTGAAAAAGATGCAAAATCCATTCAGCTGCCCTATAATCCGTACCAGACTAAGTATAAAGCTTCCTACACGTATGATGCCGATAAAGGTGTTTATCTTCGCAGCAATTTCGACGATCAGCCTTCCATTGACGGCATGAATAATGAGCAGCTTGCTTTTAAGAATCTTATTATTCTTGAGATTTCTTCGACTATCTTCCCTAACGACCCCAAGAATCGCCTTAACGTCGATTACGTAGGTGAGGGCAAGGGTTACTATTGTGTAAACGGTAAATATGAAGAAATAACATGGAAGAGAGAGGCTGCAGACAAAACTCTCGTCATCCTCGGTTCTGACGGAAACGTTCTTGATATCGTGCCCGGCAAGGTTATGATAAACGTGTATCCCGCGGAATACCACGACAGCGTTGTAATAGATTAATACTAAAGGGCGTGTTTTCACGCCCTTTAATACGATTATCAGGAGTATTTTATGAAATTACCCGAGCTTTTAGCTCCAGCAGGAAATTTTGAAAAATTAAAGGCGGCTTTGCTGTACGGCGCAGATGCGGTATATCTCGCAGGACAGAACTTTGGTATGCGCTCTGCTGCCGATAATTTTACCGTTGACGAGCTTTACGAGGCGGCAAGGTATACTCACGAAAGAGGCAAGAAGCTTTATCTTACGTTGAATACTATGCCACACGGTGATGAATACCCTGCTCTTCGTGAGTTTTTGCACGATATAGCAGATTCGGGCATCGATGCATTTATCGTCGCCGATCTCGGCGTTATGGCGGCGGTTAAAGAGATACTTCCCGAAATGGAGATACACATTTCCACTCAAGCAAGTATAGTGTCACCCGAAGCCGCTCTGGCGTATGCTGCGCTCGGTGCTAAAAGACTTGTGCTTGCACGCGAACTTACACTTGGCGAGATCAAGGCTATTCGATCCGCTATTCCCGATGATGTGGAGCTCGAGGCTTTTGTACACGGTTCCATGTGCGTGTCATACAGCGGTAGGTGTATGCTTTCCAATCTTATGACAGAGCGTGATGCTAACAGAGGCAGATGCGCCCAGCCTTGCCGTTGGAATTACATCATTTATGAGGAAAAGAGACCGGAGCTTCCCATACCGATCGAACAGACAGAGCTTGGCACGTTTATTATGTCATCCAAGGATATGTGCACTGTTGAGCATATTCCCGACTTGATCTCGGCAGGTATCAACTCCTTCAAGATCGAAGGAAGAATGAAGAGTGCATATTATACCGCAGTTGTCACAAATGCGTACCGTATGGCGATCGACAGTTACGCTGCGGATCCAGAAGGTTACCGATTCGATCCGGTTTGGCTACGCGAGCTTGAAAGCGTATCTCACAGAGAATATTGCACCGGGTATTACCTTGACGATCCTAAGGAAAACCCTCAGCTCAGCACCCAGACCGGCTACATCCGCGAAAAAGCATATTTCGCTACTGCTGTTGAGAATGATCAAGATGAGGCATTGGCAATCGCCGGTTCCGGTGTTGAGATAGAAAATGAAAACGGCAGACTTTATCGCTTTATTCAAAGGAACAAGGTAAAGATCGGCGAGAAAGCCGAACTTATTTCGCCCGGCAGACCTGGTAAAGAATTTTTAGTAAATGAGCTTTACCTGCCGGATGCTACAGTTATTGAATCTGCGCCTCATCCTTCAATGATCTTCTGGTGCAGAGTTCCTTTTTCTGTAGCCGAAGGCGATATAATGCGTGCCGGCGAAGACTGATTTTTAATTTTTGTTACCGATATTTCTTAGGAGAGTATTATGACTGAGTTTATTGAGGTGTTGAAGGCCATATTCTTCGGTGTTGTCGAAGGTATTACCGAGTGGCTTCCGGTTAGTTCAACCGGACATCTGATCTTGCTTGATGAATTTTTGAGGTTGGACGTTGCACCGTCTCTCGGAGCTTTGTTTGCTGATGAATATATGAGTATGTTCGAGGTGGTCATACAGCTCGGCGCCATCCTTGCTGTTGTTGTGATGTTTTTCGGAAAGCTCAATCCTTTTTCTCCATTAAAGGACGCGGTTGAGAAGAAAAACACTTGGGTGCTTTGGTTGAAGGTTTTGGTTGCCAGCATACCTGCGGCTCTCGTTGGTGTTGTTGGTGATAAACTGCTTGAAGAAGCGACCGGAAAAGACATCGACGGATGGATATTCAATGCATTTACCGTTGCCTTTGCTCTTATCTTATACGGTGTGCTTTTTATTCTGATAGAGCGATTTCATAAGAATAAGAGTTCTATAGAGTGTGTTGACAGTATTTCATATAAGCAGGCTTTGTTTATCGGCTTGTTTCAGACTTTATCGATCGTGCCCGGTACTTCCCGCTCGGGTTCTACGATTTTAGGCTCTCGAATGCTTGGCATTTCAAGATCTGCCGCGGCCGAGTTTTCATTCTTTTTAGGTATTCCGGCAATGGCGGGCGCAAGCCTTATTAAGGGGTACGGCTTCTTTGATTACGTTTCTGAGAGCGGTGTCAGCGTTCCGGCTCTTGCCTGGATAGTTTTGGCAGTTGCCAGTGTTGTGGCGTTCGGCGTATCTATGGCGGCAATTAGATTCCTTATGGACTTTGTGAAAAAACATAGCTTTGAGGCCTTCGGCTGGTATAGGATCGCTCTTGGCGTTGCGGTGATCGTTTGGTTTATTTTCAGGTGATTTGATATGATTGAACCTAATATGCTCGATGGTATAACACTTGCCTATATCGGAGATTCAGTGATGGAGCTTTACGTTAGAAAGAAGCTCGTTGAAAACGGTTTTAGCGGTTCGCGTGATCTGAATGCCGCCGCACAGTCTATTGTTAATGCCGGGGCTCAGGCAGAAGCCTACAGAAGGATCGAGGCTGAGTTAACCGAAGAAGAATCTGAGATCTTCAAAAGAGGCAGAAACAGCGGACATCTTAATTTTCCTAAGCATGCCAAAATGAGTGATTACCGCACCGCTACGGGTTTTGAGGCTGTGTTCGGTTTTCTTTCTTTGAACGACCGGGACGATAGGATCACCGAGCTTCTTGACAAGGCTCTTATATTCCCTATCATAAACGGAGGTAACGATGCGTAAATTGTTTTCTAAGATAACTGCATTTTTCAGCGGACGATACGGTCTTGATGCTCTCAGCTATTTTCTTGTTATGCTGTCAGTATTATTTTCCGTTCTTGCTCTTTTCTTTTTGAGAACTTATTTCTATGTTCTCAATTTGATTTTATACACTCTTGTTATATTTAGGGCTCTTTCCACTAATTTTGTAATAAGATCCAATGAAAACAGAAGATTTTTAGGAATAGTGAAAAGTATAAAGAGTTTCTTTTCGCTGCAGAAAAGGATCTTTAAGGACAGAAAAACTCACGTGTATAGAAGTTGTCCGAAATGTAAAGCAACCTTGAGACTTCCCAAAATAAAAGGCAAGCATACTGTAAAATGCCCTAAATGTTCTGATAAATTTGAGGTAAAAATCTAAATCTTTATTCTTTTGTATAATTTTCGTATAAAATATTTACCCCTGACGAAATACTATCTGTTTCGTCAGGGGTAAATTTATTTGGCTGCCGATTTCATTTCGTTTGATCTTTCAGCGGAACTGTTGACTTCAGCAGGATCGCGGAACGTGGGGACCGCTTTATGAAGTGCATCGGTTACTACACTGATCTTACCGTCTATCAAAGAATCTCTGAGCATATCAAGCTTAGTTTCGATATCATCGCGTGAGAACGGCTTGTCCTTTTCAATGAAGATCAACTCGTTTTCGGTTTTGGCGAGATTTTCACCTTCAATTAGCAGCTCCTCGTACAGCTTTTCGCCGTCTCTAAGACCGATCTCTGATATCAAAATGTCCTTATTCGGTCTATATCCGGCAAGCTCTATCATTTTTACGGCGAGGTCATAGATCTTAACGGGTTTGCCCATATCGAGAACGAACAGCTCTCCCCTCCTTGCCATAGCACCGCATTGTAAAACTAGCTGTGAAGCTTCGGGGATTGTCATAAAATAACGTATTATGCGCTTATCGGTTATTGTGACAGGACCGCCTTTTTCTATCTGCTTTCTGAAAAGCGGAATAACGGAACCGTTGGATCCGAGCACGTTGCCAAAACGTACGGCAACGAATTTTGTGTTGGAAGAATGGCGAGACTGAATTATCATCTCGCACATACGCTTTGAAGCACCCATTACGTTCGTTGGGTTGACTGCCTTATCTGTTGAGATGAGAACGAATTTCTCTACCCCGTATTTTTCGGCACAGTCAGCGCAATTGAGGGTTCCGAATACGTTGTTTTTAATAGCCTCCATAGGAGAGCGCTCCATTAAAGGAACGTGCTTGTGTGCTGCTGCATGTAAAACGACCTGGGGATTGTATTCTGAAAAAACGGAATCAAGCCTTGCTGCATCTCTTACCGAGCCGATGATTACTTCAAGGTCAAGTGTGTTACCGTAAATACTCACCAGCTCTTGCTGGATATCATAAGCATTATTTTCGTAAATATCGAAGATTACAAGTTTTTTTGGGGAAAGCTTAGCTATCTGTCTGCAAAGCTCGGAGCCGATTGAACCGCCCCCGCCGGTAACCAATACGACTTTGTTTCTATAGTATTCACGTGCTTTGGAGTCGTTGATCTCAATCGTATCTCTGAAAAGAAGATCCTCTATGTGTATCTCGCGTAATGAACGTCTTTGCATATGCACAGAGCCTTCATTGAGCGGGTAATCATAAAGCTTGACCTTACATCCGGTTTTAACGTACTGCTCGTAAAGCTCTTGTTTTCTCTCGGGTTTAAGATCGGGAATAGCAATAATGATCTCTTGTATAGGTTGATTCTTTATCTTGGATGTAATGTTATCGTCCGGTGAATATACGGGGAGTCCGTTGAGATCTTGTCCGTATTTGCTCTGGTCGATATCAATAAAGAACTTGGGTAAATAGTGTGAACCGGGGTTTCTTAAAAGCTCCTCAGCAAGGCTGGCTCCGATATTACCGGCACCGACTATAGCTACGTTTATTTTTTGCTTATCGGCTATTGAAGCCTCGTGGTTCGCATTCTTTTGTGCGTATATGAATTGATATGCAAGTCTTGCACTTACGGACAGGAGACAGTGTACGGAAACGATAAAGAAACAAGCGGCAAAACCTATCCTTGCAGGTTTTACGGATAAGTCGACGATAAGCATTATCAGTCCGGTTATAAAATCGGAGAGGATGAGTCGCAGATAAATGCCGGCTCTTGCATATCTCCATATGTTTTTATAGATCTTCAGTGCAGAGCGGAGTATGAGGTTTATGGATGCGCAGATTACAAAGCTGATAAGAAGCCTCAGAGGTACTTTATCTCCATAGATGACTGTAGAGAAATTATCAACGAAAATATATAATCCAAAATGTGATATTGCGAGAAACACAAGGTCTATGAGACAGAGTGCTGTTTTTCTTCTATCCATTTCAAGTATTCCCTTTGAATTTAAATTGTCACAGTTTACAAATAGATATTATATAACATCGTCTTTAAAAAATCAATAGAAAATATTGGCATACAGATATTAAAAAACGATCCTTCGTGCCTCAAGGTAATACCTTTTGTCCCAAGCGTGCCCCATAGAGAAGGTCTTACGCGGCAACGGCCCGTCTTTGCCTACAGCTTTAAATAAAGACTCTTTATCAAAACTATCGCAGAATATGCCTATTGCACCGCATACCGAGAGACGGGAAAGCGTTTCGCCACCGTGTATGTAATCTACGTCAACAGAAGGATTTTTTGAAAGAAAATCATCTAGAAAATCGGTTAAAGCCGCAACGCTGAGAGTTTTCGATCCGGGCAAGGGCAGTTTTCCCCGTTTGCCTGCATCTGTGTATTCGAGATATATCGTGCTGTCGGAGTTTGAAGCTGAAACGAATTTGCGTGCAGCTTCGCATAGCAGACTTGAATCCGTTCCGTAGAGGATTCTGTGAATCGGCTCGAAATCGAGTGCTTCGCTGTAGATGTTGACTATCTCAACGAGAGCATAGCGGGCAGGGTGAGAAGCAGCGGCATCTTCGCCGATGATCTCTTTTAGTTCTTCGTACCAGGCTTTAGCTGATGCAAGAGAGTGATTGCCGTCGCCGACAGCAACGGAAAATCTGTCGTCTGTACGATCGGAAGCAAGCTCGTTGAGTCTGCGTAAGAAAAAAGCGGCATTGCCTGCGCTTGGTAAATAGCCTTTCACGTGTCCACCGCCAAGCATAAGATCGGTATCATACACCGTTCTCATATTTCTGACGTTTTTAAACTCGGGTTCGATCACAGAACGGGATGGATCGTTTATCAGAAGCATAACGTGCGGAAGCTCAAGCTCAGCGCCTCTCCGTACGTTGACTCTTGCCGGAATACGGGAAAGAACCGTTCCTTCTGTTGCGCGAACGTATGCGGTTGAATCGGGAGCATAGTCATAACATTCAAGATCAAGGGCGCAAATAACACCTTGTCTTATTCTGCCGTCCTGCTGAGTTCTTTCACAGAAAATGATAGAATTTCTTAGTTCGATAAGTTCGGAACGCTGGTATTCAGCCATCGTTTTATGTATCATTTCCGTTTTTTCGTCGGCTTTTTCGAGATAGATCTCAGGGAGAATCATATTAAGAGTGCTGACACCGCCGTTAACTATCTTTTCGGCTGTGTGCCAATATTCAGGCTCGCTTGTATGCTGGTCGCATGCTATAACCGGATAGATACTGTAATCTAAATCGGAATTTATGTCGGGTATCAATATATCACAGGCTTTAAAAACCTCATTAAAATTGTTCATAACTTTTTCCTCCGATATTAGAATATCATATTCACATTCAATTTGCAACATAATCCGTGTTTTCTTATTGAAAATAGATACTTTTGATGTTATAATAATAAAGATGGGGGTGAAGCTATGGATGGATACGGAAGGCCGGGAATGTTCGGAGATAACAAAAAATATGCCGAGAAGAGGCCTGATAAATTAAAGGAATATCCGGGATACATTATACGTTTGCTCAAAGGATTCTTTTCAAGACTGTTTTACGTCTTTAAACTAATATGGGATACAAAGCCATTAATTCTCGTTTTTATGTCTCTGTTTTCGGTAGCTACCGGTGTTATTCCGGTGCTTACTGCATACGTTACGAGAAATATCGTAAACTCACTGGTTGAATCTTACGGTAATGCATCATTCGATTTCAGCCAGGTAGCATTTCTTATTATTTGTCTTTTTTCATATAAATTCCTTACCAGAACGATCAATCTTTTAAAGCATATGACTACGAGGATCGCCGGCGAGCTCATAACAAAGCATATTAAGCTGATGATCGCTGAAAAAACCAAGCAGCTCGACGTTGCCTCGTTTGATGATCCGGAGTTTTATGAAAGACTGGAAAATGCTCAGCGGGAGGCCGGTACAAGACCTATTTCGGTTATTAACAGTACTTTTGATGCAATAAGCGAGGTCATCTCTATGGTTTCGTTTATCGCCGTACTTGCAGTTCTCTCCCCTCTTGCTCCTATTATCATTATCGTCCTTGCTTTCCCTTCCGCGCTTATAAATTTCCTTTTCAAGAAAAAGACGTTCCTTTATCTGCGCAGACGTTCCAAGGACAGACGTGAAATGAATTACTATTCTAACGTACTTGTGAACAAAGACAGGATCAAGGAAATTAAGCTTCTCGGTCTTACCGATACATTTATAGCTAAATTCAAAAATGTATTCGAACGATATTACGGCGGAATCAAGCGGCTAATTGTTCGCGAAGGCGTTTGGCAGACTGCTTTAACTATACTTACACTCATCGGAAACGCTTTGCTGTATATGTACATAGGATATAATGTATGGCGCGGTGAGTTGCTTGTCGGCGATTGGACTCTTTATACTGGTGCGCTCTCTTCGGTCGCTTCCGCGGTTCAGGCGCTGATCAGCGCAAGCAGCTCGGTTTATGAAGGAACGTTGTTCATTGATAATCTCATACTCTTTATGAATGAAAAGCGAGAGGTTGTACGTGTATCAGAAGAAGACGTCCTGCCTGAAACGGGTATTGCGCACGAGATACGCTTTTCACACGTAGGATTCAAATATCCGGGGTGTGAAAATTACGTATTGAAAGATGTAAACTTCACTATAAAAGGCGGGCAGACAGTCGTACTTGTAGGACTTAACGGCGCCGGTAAAACGACGCTTATAAAGCTCTTGACCAGACTTTACGATCCTACAGAGGGCGCTATTTATCTTGACGGTGTCGATATTCGAAGCTTCGATCCGGAAGAGTACTATTCCCTTTTCGGTATTTTGTTCCAGGATTTTGGGCATTATGCCGTTTCAGTATCGGAAAACATCAGCTTCGGTGACGTGCACATTCCCGTTGATATCGAACGTGTACGCAGTGCCGCAATAGAGGGAGATGCTGATTCCTTTATTAAGGATCTGCCTGCCGGATATGATACGCCGCTTACAAGAATGTTTGAGGAGGAAGGTCTGGAGCTTTCCGGCGGACAATGGCAAAAGCTTTGTATCGCGAGGGCATATTACAAGGATTCGGATATACTTATATTGGATGAGCCGACCGCTTCGCTAGATGCGATTGCCGAGCAGGAGATTTTCAATAAATTTGACGAGCTAAGAAAAGAAAAAACCACGCTTTTCGTATCCCACAGACTTTCCAGCGCGGTGAATGCGGACAGCGTTGTGGTCCTATCCGGCGGTGAGATAACAGAACAGGGTTCTCACGGCGAACTTATGGCTAAAAACGGTCAATATGCAAGAATGTTTATGGCTCAGGCAAGAAGATATAACGAAGGGTCGCATATCGATCGAAAAACTGACAGTCCGCACCGCAATCATGCTAAAAATGAATTTTAAAATGCCTAAAAATTCATTTTTGGCGTTGATTCATCATCAAATGGCATATATTGACTCTGGTTTTGCGAGTATCTTTGCATAAAATGCCAAAAACGTATTTCAAATATTGACAAAACTGTATCGATGCTTTATAATCTTTACATTAATTAATTCTAATTATTATCAGGAGTTTGACGTGCAGATCAAGGCTTTAAAATTCGGCGGTTCTTCTCTTGCGGACGCCGAGCAATTTAAGAAAGTTGCAAGTATTGTCAAGGCAGAAGAAAGCAGACGCTACGTCGTTGTTTCAGCGCCCGGTAAGCGATTTGACGGAGATACCAAGATCACCGATATGCTTTATGAGGCTTACGGTATTGCAGATGCGGGCGAAGATGCAACCGACATATTCGCAAAGATCCGCGGCCGTTTTGAATCTATTATAACCGGTCTCGGTCTTGATCTTGACCTTACTAAAGATTTCAATAAAATTTTCTCGGCTTTTCAACATCATCCGGGCAGAGATTACGCTGCAAGCCGCGGTGAATACCTTAACGGTAAGATCTTTGCCGCATATATAGGATATGACTTTATTGACCCGGCAAAATGCATTTTCTTTAAAGAAAACGGCACATTCGATGCAGAAAGAACAAATGAAGTGCTCTCCGAGGTTCTCTCCCGCCATGAACGCGCGGTTCTTCCCGGTTTTTACGGTTCAATGCCTAACGGCACGGTTAAGACCTTCTCTCGCGGAGGATCCGACATTACCGGTTCTATAGTTGCCAGAGCTGTCAATGCTGATCTTTATGAGAACTGGACCGATGTTTCCGGCA
>JAZQJQ010000112.1:0-7876 GCA_045541735.1 Eubacteriales bacterium | reverse complement strand
GTTCACAAGGTAACCAAGGATATGGCTAAGCACCGCGCCATCAAGCTGATGGAAGAGGTCGGTATCAAGGAACCCAGAAAGAGATTCAAGCAGTATCCCTTCGAGTTTTCCGGCGGTATGCGCCAGCGTATCGTTATTGCTATAGCTCTTGCGGCTGACCCCGATATCCTTATTTGCGACGAGCCTACCACGGCGCTTGACGTTACCATTCAGTCTCAGATACTTGAGCTTATCAACGACCTGAAGCGCGAGCGTCAGCTTTCCATTATCTTTATCACTCACGATCTCGGCGTTGTTGCCAATATGGCAGACAGAATTGCCGTTATGTATGCGGGTAAGATAGTTGAGTACGGTACAGCTGAGGATATCTTCTATGATTCAAGACATCCTTACACCTGGGCGCTGCTTTCCTCTATGCCCGACCTTGATACCGAGGAAAAACTTGATGCTATTCCCGGCACTCCTCCGAATATGATCTTCCCCCCCAAGGGCGATGCCTTTGCCGCACGAAACAAGTATGCAATGGTGATCGATTTCGAGGAGCAGCCTCCTATGTTCAAGGTAAGCGATACCCACTACGCGGCAACTTGGCTGCTTCACCCCGATGCACCCAAGGTTGCACCCCCCAAGATAGTTACGGACAGAATAGCAAGAATGCAGGGAAAGGGAGAGAACGATAATGCATAACGAAAACGAAAATGAAGTTCTGCTTAAAGTCGACCACCTTTGCCAGTACTTTAAGTTTACAAAAGCTGTTGATGACGTAAGCTTTGAGATCAAAAAGGGCGAAGCTTTCGGTCTTGTCGGCGAGTCCGGCTGCGGTAAGACAACTACCGGCCGCTCCATAATCAAGCTTTACAACATCACAAGCGGCGATATCTACTTCAAGGGCATTCGTATCGGTGCCGGAATCCGTTCCTATCAGGAAGCTATAAATCAGGCAAACGAGGATCTGAAAGCGGGTAAAATCACCCGCGACGTAAGGGATTCCATTGTCAGCGAAAATAACAAGAAGATCGCAGCTGCAAAATATGACCAGAATAACTGCGATAAGGAATACAGCAAAAAGCTTGTTGAAGAGTGCCGCGCAAAGTACGAGCCTCTTATTGCCGCCGCAGCGGGAGAAGAGAAGAAGGCTCTTCAGCAGGAGTTTAAGAATGAGCTCCGCAAGGCAAAAAACACCCGCCTTGTTACCCAGATACAGATGATCTTCCAGGATCCTATCGCTTCTCTTGACCCCCGCATGACCGTTCGCGAGATAATCGCGGAGGGACTTATCATTCAGGGCGAGAGAGATAAGAAGGTCATTGATAAGAAGGTATACGAGATGCTTGAGATGGTCGGACTTGTTGCCGAGCACGCGGGCCGTTATCCTCACGAATTCTCCGGCGGTCAGCGCCAGAGAATAGGCGTTGCGCGTTCCATCATTATGGAACCCAGCCTTATTATCGCAGATGAGCCCGTTTCCGCGCTCGACGTTTCCATTCAGGCTCAGGTCATTAATCTTTTAAACGATCTGCGTGAGAAGCTTGGTCTTACCATTCTTTTCATCGCGCACGACCTCTCCGTAGTCAAGTACTTCTCTGACCGTATCGGAGTTATGTATTTCGGTAAGATGGTAGAGCTTGCTTCCTCCGACGAGCTGTTCCGCAATCCTCTCCATCCTTACACTCGCGCACTCCTTTCCGCAATTCCTCTGCCCGACCCCAAGTACGAAAAGCAGAGAAAGAGAATCGTTTATAATCCTCTTGCAGAGCACGATTATTCCGTGGATCAGCCCTCCTTCCGCGAGGTGTCTCCCGGACATTTCGTACATTGCAATGATGCGGAGTTCGCGAAGTATCAGGAAATGATCAAGTAAGTATGAAAAAGATCAAAAAAACCGATCTTATTGCATCACTTATCGTTGCCGTTATTCTCCTTGCCTTCAGCGTGTTTACAAGCGGGCTGTTCGAATCGGAGAATGCAAAGGAAGCTATGCACCGCCTCTGCGATGCGTTTACCGCTCCCGGCATCGTGCTTGTGTGTGTCGGCTCTCTCAGCTGGGCATCAAGCAAAGGTGCGTACGATATCTTTGGATACGGTGTTAAGATGCTCTGGGGCTGGCTGCCTTTCACTTCTGTCAATATGGATAACGTAAGCTATTACGATTACGCCAGTGAAAAGGCAGAAAAACGCAAGGCTTGGCGCCTCGATATGCTTCTTGTCGGTGCCGTGTGCCTCGCTGTAGCAGTGATCTTTCTGATAATCTATTTTTTGATATAAAAAATAACCGTTGACGTTTCGTCAACGGTTATTTTTGTTCAAAATATCGGGATCCATTTTGTGTTGTCGGTCGAGTGGAGCGAGTCTATAACGTCGCTCTTTGCGGGCTTGCCTTTATCCTTGTTTGTTATGGAAGGAAATACGGCAATGCTTTCCGGCAGATATTCTTCGGGGATGAGTATTTCCGTAAGGATACCTTCGTCCGTATCGTCGCTGTCGTCAAGAGTGCCGAATAAGGTGGATGCACAGTGTACGGTGATCTCCTTTCGCGTTCCGTCTGCAATATATTCCGCACTTACCGTACCGTCTGCCTTTGCCGTTATCTCAATACAGCTTATCTTGTTTTGAGGAAGTGCTATTTTCAGGCTGAAGGCATCTTCGGACGTCAGATCGCTGTCAAGTCTGTCAACGAGTATTCCGAGTCCCCCGCTGCATCTTGCAAAGCGCACGGAGGCCTGTGCTTGAGAAACACTGCCGATAAACAGCGATTCGTTCACTTCTTCCCATTCCGCACTGTTGCCGTCAAGTGTCAGCTCAATATTGGGTGCGGTGATAGCGTGGCACAGATTGACCTTCTGTGTGCAGATGTAAAAGTTTGTTTCTTCTTTTGTGTCGGTAAAAGGCTCGCCGCCCGAGCAAAGTACGGTGTGTCCGTTTGAAAGCATCTCAAAAGAGGAGAAATTTTTTAAGTACTTCATCTTTATCGGGGTCGTAAACGTACGTGCCTCCGGGTCTCCGAGTACAAGATGGTAGACCGTGCTGTAGCTGTATTTGAGAACTGTCTCTCCCGAAGGGAACTGTGCAAGATACGGACCGCCTCCGCGGTGCATATTCTCTTGCTTGTCGGCCGGGCCTACGCCGTTTTTCGGAATACTTTCTGCCCAGTTATCCTTGGAATATGCCATAGATACGTAGCAGTTGCCGTCTCTGTCAAGGCGGCTTTCCAGAGAAAGTGCGATGGTTCCGTTTTGAAGTTCAACAGCAACCGGCATCTGGTCGGTGTAGAACTGCACGTGGTCGTAATATTCTGTCTTTTGCTTCGCTACTACCTGCCCCGAGTACGGGATATTGGGGTTGCCTGTCCACGTAATTCCGTTATCGTAAGAGCGGAGAAGTGCGGTGCCCGTGGAGGTGTTGTTCCCGGACGGGAGATTGTAGCGTGTGGTATTTGTCCAGTATAGCTGTATTTCTCCCGAACGGAGCTGTAAGAAGTACGGCTCCCACGCAAGTCCCGTGGAAACGTTGTACGCCTCCGTCCACGTTTTTCCGTTATCTGTCGAACGCTTTATCTCAATGCCGCCCTTGGAGTTATTGGTGAGATAATCGGGAATGAGACGCCAAGCGGCACAAGCAAGAACATCTCCGTTTTTGAGCACTATCGCCTCGGGATTTGCGTATTTTTTTGTTGCACTCGGCTCAAATACTGTCGCATATCCGCCCCAGTTTACTCCGTCGGTGCTCGTCAGCATCCGCACGCCGTCACCGTTCTTTAACTCGTTAAAGAGCATGATAAAGCTTCCGTCGGAAAGCTCCTTTATGCGTACGTAATACGGCTCGGTCGTGCGGCTTGCATCTTTTTCCACACGGTTTACGGAACGGTAGTCAGCTTCGATATATGAATATTCATAAAGCTCCGTATGGCTGCCCTGCGTATGAGCAGGGTTGATATCGTAAAATGAGGTAAGCGCAGGTAAGGGCAAAGCCGGCGGAGCTTCGGTTACGGGTCCGGTTGAGTTATCGGTGATTTCTGCGGGAGGTGCTTTTTCTCCGCAAGCGGAAAGCAGAACTCCGCATAGTATCAATGCAAGCAGTCGTTTGATTCTCTTCATTTCAGTTTTAACCAGTCTGTATTTTTGTTTTCGTTCATCATCTCGGGGCGGTCATAAACTCCTGCACCTTCCGTATCCTTGTTATAGAGTATAGGATATACGGCAATCTCCTCGGGCAGGAATTCTTCAGGGATAAGCATCTCAGCAATGAGACCGTCGTCCGTATCAGTACCGTCATTAAGCGTACCGAAAAGCGTAACGGAGCATTTGAGGTCTATGTCGGTCTTTGTACCGTCAAGGGTTCTGTATGCCTCGCAACTTCCGTCGGCGTATACGGTTACATCGATGTTATTAAGGCGGCTGCCGGGCAGAGCTATGCGAACGGTGCAGGAATCCTTTGATGTTAAGTCGTTATCAAGCCTGTCGATAAGTATACCTAATCCCTCTTCACAACGGGAGAAGCGTACGCTCATCTGCGCCTGGCTGTCGCTTCCGACAAACAGAGCCTCGCGGTTTTCTTCCCATTCGGCGCTGTTGCCGTCAACCGTAACCTCGTGTCTGCCGATGGTAAGGGAGTGGTTAAGATTTACCTTTTGCGTTGTAATACGGAAGAACTCGTTTTCTTTGCCCTCATTATAGCGTGAGGTGCTGCACACAAGTGCGGTGTGCTTGTTGTCTATAAGCTCGATGCATCCCCAGAACTTCAGATTGTCAAGCTTAACGGTCTGGCTGGAGAATGTATGTCCCGTAGGGTCGGCAAGCAGCAGGGTTGATGTGTCAAGACGGCTGTAGCGCAATATTACCTCTCCTGAGGGGAACTGAGCTATGTACGGCGCGGTGCCTACGAATTTGTTTGTGAATTTATCTGCGGGTCCTTCCGCATCGGCGGCTATCGTTTCCGCCCAGTTGTCGCTTGAATATGCCATCGTTATGCGGTAGGTGTTGTTGCGGTTAAGGCGGCTTTCAAGTGCCAGAGCTATCATACCGTTTTGCAGTTCTACGGCAACGGGCATCTGATCGGTATAGAACTGTACCCCGTCTATCACCTCGGTTGCCTGCTTTGCAACGACTTGACCGGAGTATGGCACCTTGGGGTCCCCCGTCCAAGTATGACCGTTATCATAGGAACGGAGAATGGCGGTACCCGTTGACGTGTTGTTGCAGGTGGGAAGCACGTGGCAGGTGGTGTTCGTCCAGTATATCTGTATCTCCCCGGAACGGAGCTGAAGCATATACGGCTCCCAGTTTATGCCCGTGAATATTATCTGCTCGGTGCCCCATGTCTTTCCGTTATCCGTGGAGCGCTTGATCGATATACCTCCGCGCGTGGGGTTTGTGTAGTAAGATTTTTGGAATCTCCAGGCGGCACAGCAGAGAATATCGCCGTTTTGCAGCACAAGAGCATCGGGGTTTGCGTAGACCTTGTCGGAATACGGGGCAAAAACGGTGGAGTAATTACCCCACGTAACACCGTCCTCGCTTTTTAGCATTCTGACGCCCTTGCCGTTCTTTTCGTCGTTATAAAGCAGGATATAGCTTCCGTCGGGAAGCTGCTTTATGCGTGTGTAATACGGTGTTTGCGCCTTTGCGGTCTTCTCGGATATCTCGTTGCGGGAACGAAAATCTGCTTCAAGGAAGGATGTTGCCGTTTCGTCCGTGTGGCTTCCTTCATTATGCTTGGGGTTAAGATCATAAAAACTTGTAAGCTTGGGTTCGGGCAGCTTTACGGGTTCTTGGGTCATTGGTGCGTCACTTCCTTCCGTTATCGGTATGCCGGTTGTTTCTGCAGGAATATTTTGGTTGCAGGATGCGAGCATCAGACCGCAAAGGAGCAGTGCGAACACTTTTTTTGCATTTGCCATTTCAGTCGTGTCCTTCCTTTGTTATTTAAGCTTTATCCAGTTTGTGTTATTTGCTTCGTCGATCATATCAAGTGTGTCGTATACGTATTTGCCGCCGGAATCCTTGTTGCACAGAATAGCGTTGACGCGGAATTCCCGAGGCAGATAGATGTTCGGGATAAGGAGCTCGGCGATGAAGCCTTCGTCGGTGTCGTTGGCATTGTCGAGAGTACCGAACAGAGTCATCCAGCGCTGAACGTTTATCTGCGTGTAAGCGCCTTTTGCCAACTTTCTTGATGTGATATCGCCGTTCGGCGAGATCCTGAGGTCGATATAACTTCTGCTGTCATCCGGCAGTGCAAGGCGGATGATACACTCGTCTTTGGAATTAATGTCGTAATCAAGACGGTCGATAAGGATGGCAAGCCCCTTCGGTGTCCGTGAAAAGCGCACGCTCATTTGTGCCTGGCTGTCGCTTCCCACAAAGAGGGCGTCTCGGTTTTCTTCCCATTCGGTGCCTTTGCCGTCAACAAATACGTCGTGGCTGCCTATATCAAGATTGTGGTTAAGGTTGGCTTTTTGCAGGGTGATAAGGTGATACTCGTTGTTTTCACCTTCGTTATACCTTGCTGTACTGCAAACGACCGCAGTATGCTTGTTGTTTATAAGCTCGACATTACCCCAACCCTGCAGGTTTTCTATTATTATGGGGTCGGAAAACTCTCGCGCCGACGGATCGGCAAGAAGAAGCCTGGAGGTGCTTTGGCGGCTGTGGCGGAGGATCACCTCGCCGGAGGGGAACTGAGCTATGTACGGTGCGGTGCCGATGAATTTATTTATCAATTTGTCGTCGGGGCCTTCGCCGTCGGCTGGCACCGTCTTTGCCCAGTTGTCGTTTGAATACGCAAGCGTTATGTATAGGCTTCCCGTTCTGTTGAGTCTGCTTTCGAGCGCGAGAGCCAAAGTGCCGTTTTGCAGCTCGACGGCAACGGGCATTTGATCGGTATAAAACTGAGTGTTATCGTAAAATTCGGTCTTTTGCTTGGCTATGACCTGACCTGAGTACGGTACTCGGGAGTTGCCCGTCCAGGTGTAGCCGTTATCAAAGGAGCGGAGTATTGCCGTACCCGTAGAAGTGTTGTTGCCTGAGGGAAGAACGTGGCAGGTGGTGTTTGTCCAATAGATCTGCAACTCGCCCGAGCGGAGCTGAAGAATGTAGGGCTCCCAATTTATTCCCGTGAATATGATTTTTTCCTTGCCCCAAGTTTTTCCGTTATCGGTGGAGCGTTTTATGGATATACCGCCGCGCGCGGGATTCGTATAGTATGTTTTTGTGAATCGCCAGGCGGCACAGCAGAGAATATCGCCGTTGTTTAATACTATGGCATCCGGGTTTGCGAATACTTTATCCGATACCGGTGCGAATACGGTGGAGTACTCTCCCCAGTTTAAACCGTCAGTGCTGCGGAGCATCCTTACGCCCTTGCCGTTCTTTTCGTCGTTGTAAAGAAGGATATAGCTTCCGTCGGGCAGCTGCTTTATGCGCGTGTAATAAGGGGTCTTTGCTTGCGCTGTTTCTGCAGGGATCTCGATCCGGGAACGGAAATCCGCTTCAAGCACAGAGCTTTCGGTCTCGCTTGTGTGGCTTCCTTCTGGGTGAAGGAAATTGAGCTCATAGAAGCTTGTCAGCCGCACGGCGGGAGGTGTTACCGGCTCGGTGACGGGCTCGGTGACGGGTTCTGTAACGGGTTCTGTAACGGGCTCGGTGACCGGTTCTGTGATGGGTTCTGTAACGGGTTCTGTAACGGGTTCTGTAACGGGTTCTGTAACGGGTTCTGTAACGGGTTCGGTAACGGGTTCGGTGACTGGTTCTGTGACCGGTTCTGTGATAGGTTCGGTAACGGGTTCGGTAACGGGTTCGGTGACCGGTTCGGTGATCGGTTCTGTGACCGGTTCTGTGACCGGTTCTGTGATAGGTTCGGTAACGGGTTCGGTAACGGG
>JAZQJQ010000111.1:0-30376 GCA_045541735.1 Eubacteriales bacterium | reverse complement strand
AGTCCAACATATAAGCTATGCTTAATAAAAAAGAGACCGCTTGCGGTCTCTTTTTTATTGTTTCAAAAGTAAAACACATAACATATTATACAAAAATACGAGAACATAAAATTTTGTATAATATATTTATGGTAATTTGCTGTTCGCCGAATAGAAACTTGAAGTGTATATAACTATATAAACGACAAATATCGACATTAGGCAGTTGTCTTATACGAAGAATTGAAGCGGAATATCATGTATAAGTCACGAAATAAGCAAAATAGTAAAGACAAATAGATAAAGATTCAGTAAAGAATATCAGTCTCTTGCAATTTTGATAATGAGCTGTTTTGTGAATGAGAATCATGGCTTTTACTCAATCAAGTATAATTAATTAATTAATGAAGTTGATCTGCGATTGATTTTTAGCAATGAATTTCTGAATAGTAACTGCGTATGAAAAAATCGTATATAAATAGTCGTTGAGAGCTTTTCGGTATCCGGAAAAAGGTATTCGATTCGATTATGCGTTCCAAATCATTTATATCAAATGTCCAATCTATATAAATAAGCTGATTTTTTACTGAGGATCTGATCAAAAAGTCGAAGCAATTAAATCAAGCGGTTTGGGTGGGCAGCGCGTTAAGCAGCTCGTTAATGGGATTCAAAATGCGTTTATACTACGCGCCAACGGCATAAAGTTGCCTATTTTCCATACTTTTAATTCCCCTAATTATACAAAATTTGCATTTTGTATAATTACACCACGGGAACGATTTGATCTTTTTTTATATTTCTCTGTTGATATGATGGCTGTAACATTCTATTTTTGTTCTTTTCTTTTTCTTAACATCTCGTATTTATTTTTAGTTGCCTCGCCGCCTCGGATGTGCCGTTCTTTTCTGTTTTTTTCCAATACACATTTGACGTCTGTATAAAGTCCGGGATTAATTTCTTTCAGTTTTTCAGTTACGTCTTTGTGCACTGTACTCTTGCTGATGCCGCTGCTTGCAGCTGTCTGTCTTACCGTTGCTTCGTTCTTTATTATGTATCGGGCCAATGCTTCGCATCGCTCCTCGTATATCGGCATATTACGCTCCTTGTATCGTTTGTACATCATATTACCGGTTAGGCTATCTTATTCCCTCTTTTGCTTGACACTTCCCCGAACTTGTGATAAAATCTTTAAAAATTTATTTACGGTATTTTTTTATGGATAACACTGAACTTGTTTTTGAAGGTTTTAACGCTGTTAAAAGTGCAATATGCGGTATTGAGTCCGGTATAACGGGTCGCTCTGTCATTCGTGTGCTTTTTTCTAAAAAGCGCATAACAAAGAAGAATTATGAGCTGAGCTGGCTGCGAGGACGAGCCTCTATTCACGGTTATGAGCTTGTTATGTGTGATGAAGACGACGTATCTGCTGTATGTTCAACCGATACACATGGAGGTATAGTAGGTATATTTACTGCCCGTAACGCCGGTTCTGTTGATGTACTTGCCGATATTGCATCTGGCTCGAAAGACGGGTGGTTTCTGGCTCTTGAAGGGATAGAAGATCCTTATAACCTCGGTTTTACCATCCGTTCTGCTTACGCATTCGGATGTTCGGGGATAGTGCTCCCCAACCGTTATATTTTCGGAGCTGACGGCGTTGTGTGCCGTTCGTCTGCCGGCGCTTCTGAACGGATACCTTTCTTCAGATGTGATCTTTCGGATGCTGCGCGCACTTTGCGCCCTTTGGGGTATTCTGTTTGCGCTGCTTGTGAAAAGGATGCGGTGTCACTTGCTGATCATGCTCTTTCCTTGCCGCTTATGCTTATTGTAGGTGGTGAGAAGCGCGGTGTATCTGCATCGCTCCTTTCCGAATGTACTGATAGGATCAGGATCGATTACGCAAGATATGCTGGATCCTCCCTTTCTGCGGTGTCTGCTGCTTCTGTGTTAGCCTATGAAATTGCCGAAAAGAATGGAAAACTTATAAAAAATGATTGACGGAATTATTTTCGACCTGGACGGTACTCTTTGGAATTCAACCGGAGCTACTTATCTTATATGGAATGATGCTTTTAAAGCCAAAGGCATAGATTTTCAAATGACTTATGAAAAGGCATTGCATTATATGGGAATGACAATGCTTACTATAAAAGCCGAACTTATCGATGACGGTCTGCCGCCTGAGATCGCCGAGGATATCGTTAGAGTTATGTCTTCTTCAAACTCGGAATACAGATTTACCGATGATAACGGAGATCCTAAGGGCGTTGTTCTCTACGATGGCTGTTTGGAGGTGCTTGAAAAGCTTTCAAAGCGATATAAGCTGTTTATCGTTTCAAATTGCGGATACGGATATATCGAAAGTTTTATGGACACCTTTAATATTGCTCCGCTTTTTACCGATCACGAAAGCTATGGACGCACGGGTCTCGGTAAGTCTGATAATATAAAACTTGTTATTGAACGTAATTCTCTCGAAAACTGTATTTATGTCGGCGACACCGCCGGTGACGAGGCAGCTGCGCACAGTGCGGGAATACCGTTTGTTTTTGCTAAATACGGTCTTGGGAATGCTATTTGCCCGGAATTTGAGATATTCAGACTCTCTGATCTTATATATCTTACAGAGATGCTTTAAAGATCTTTTTGTTTTTTTAAATATTTTTTCAAAAACCTCTTGCAAAATTAAAAACCTTGTGTTATAATAACACTCGTTCCGCACCAAGGCCCCTTGGTCAAGCGGCTAAGACGACGCCCTCTCACGGCGTAATCATGGGTTCGATTCCCGTAGGGGTCACCAAAGCACCCGAACTTAGGTTCGGGTGCTTTTTTTAGCAAAAATCGGACTGTCATTTAACAGTCCGATTTTTTAATCTGTGTATTTATCATATTTTTGCCGGAATCTCGGCTTCTTCATCATCAATTGTGGTGTAGAATTCATCCTCGACCGGCGTCCATGACCTTCCGAATTCAACTTCTTTGAAAAGAGCCGTCAGACCGGTGAGCTGTTTTAGGCGGAGGATCTCGTCGGTATCCATACCCAGATGCTTCGATATCCATTTGTCGCTTCTTCCGAGTTCGTGCAGTTCCGCAACTATTGTACTCATAAGATCAACGTCATGCGAACCGCGAGCTCTGTTGTGGCGTATGGTACTTGCCATTCTGTTGTCGAGCTCTTTATCAATAACACAGACCGGAAGTCTGCCGTTTTCCCTTTTGCGAATGTCCGCGTGGTCAAGCATTATGCGGTATCTGTGAAAGCCGTCAACAATTATGTATTTATTCTTCGTTTTATCGTAATAGCAAACGATGGGCATGGTATACCCGTCTTCCTTAATGCTGTCATAAAGCAATTTTAATTCAGGCGGCGCAACTGAGTTGGGGTTATACGTATTCGGCTCTATGTTTTCGATCGGAACGCTAATTACGTTATATACGGGGCTTTTAAAGCTCATTCTGATCACCTACTTTCTTGTATTTTTCTTTGAGCAAGTTAACAAGTTTTTGCTGCTCTCTTGAAAGTCCGAAACCCATAAAACGGCATAGGTGGTCGTTTTTAAGTATGCAGTAACACATACGCTTCCAACTCGGAATGTCTTTCGTTGATATTATGTTATCAGTGTGATCGGGTATCTTTCCGACAAAAACTACGCGGGTATTTTTCATTAACGTGTAATTGGATACACCGTTTAATCTTATGTTGTAGCCTTTTTCTATCAGCTCGTCTATAACTGTTTGGTCCAGACCACCGCCGGTCTTGTGCCAAAAGTCGATCGAGGTTGCAAACTTTGAGACGTAATTATTCCTCAGATTTGGCGGAAGAGTGGATAGCAAGAACTTTGTATACGATTCCCAGGTATGCCCCTCGGGAAGGGTGAGCGTTCTGTAGCCCAGCGCCTTGCTTCTGCCGTAGATAGCACCGAAATTTGCGCCCCTCACACGTCCTACGAGCTTTGCCCACATCTGTGGGTCAATAACGCGGTAAAGATGCAAGCTGTCTTTTGCATAGTCATTAAAAGGCGATGCAACTCTCATTTGATCAGGCTTCAGACCTGCCATATAATACATATCGTAAAGCTTGTTGTAATTGTAACCGAATTTTGCATAAGCGTGCCAAACGTCATTTAACGTCCAGTCGTAAAGCGGGGATGCAGTCCATACGTCTTTAAATGTGCTTGATATCCAGCATTGTCCCTTATAGCCGTATTTTTTGTTTACAAAACCGCTGTAACGCTGCAAGGATTCGTCAGCTCTCATTCCGAGTAGACATACTGTTTTCTTATTATCGTGGCTTTGCTTGTACCATCTGCTGAACTGCTTGGAAAGATCTTCTTGGTGCATCTTATATTTGTATGTAGTTATGGGGTTATTGTTTATATTGATTACGTATGGAAGATCCGGCATTTCCCTGCACCAGGATTCTTTTTTTGAATCATCCCAGGGATACCAATACATCTCGTAATTGCTGAGCGATGTACGGGTTGCCATGGGAAGACACACCCAATACGGTTCTACATCGTCTTTTATGCGTTCGAAAGTGTTTTGAATGTAGTTCGTCGTAAAAGAATACTGGGCTTCAAAGTCCTGATGAAAAACACCTATCCTTTTTTGTGGATAGTTTTTCTTTTGGAATTCAAGTGTCATTTCTAAAAGAAGACCGCTGTCCTTTCCTCCCGAAAAAGAAACGAATATATTATCGAATTCCTCAAAGATCAACTCTAATCTATTGAGAAAAGCATCGTATACGTTTACGTCCGTGTAATTACGCATCATTCGCATAAGAGGATTCTCGCATTCGTAAAATTTACATAATTTTACCATAATCCTCATTAAACTGCAAGAAAATTTTTGTAATTCAGAGATATTGTTTTTATCTGCTGTTGCATTGTGTAATAAATTATGGTATCATCAAATAAATGAAAGCGAGGTCGGCTATGCACTATTCATCCGAGAGAAAAACAGTATATATAACCGTTGATGAGCTGATGAATCTCGGAATGAGAAGCGGCAGCATCGCGGAAACGGATCCCGTTTTTGAAAAATCCAAGCAAAGTGCTGCGATGTGCGATACGGTTGCGGAAAAATATCCGGATGCAGAGCAATTTGCAGGAGCAAGCTGCAGGATAACGTATAGGGGCATAACGTATGCCGTTACTGCTTGTGCGGAGCTTCTTGAGCGCAGGGGTAGCGTTCTTAAGATCTATTCATTCGCTTCTCAGGGCGGCAGAGAAAGCGTTGACGATGATTTCAAATCTGTGAGAGCTACCCGTTTATGTGCAGTTTGCGCCGTATTCTCCAAGGCTTACGGTTATGAGGTCGAGGGCGAGCTCATTATCCGCTACGATCCGAGAAAGGGCGATGCGCATTATTCGGTAGATATGACGGTTAACGAGCTGTATTCCTGCCTTGAAACACTCATTCACAGAGCATCCGAGCTTATCCGTTACGAAATAGAGCGCATGGAGACCAGAATTAAGGAATCTGCCGCAGTAAAGTTCCCCTTCCCGTCAAAAAGAGACGGTCAGTCTGATTTTATGACGGAGGCTTACCGTGCAATGAAGGCAGGGTCAAGACTGCTCTGCGAGGCGCCCACGGGAATCGGTAAGACAGTTTCCGCGCTCTTTCCCGCAGTGCGTGCTCTCGGCAACGGACATATTGATAAGGTGTTTTATTTTACGCCGAAGACGACTGCTCAGCTTGCAGCCGATAACGCCCTTAAAGCAATTTCGGGCGGAAAGCTTTGCATAAGATGCATTTCTATGACTGCAAAGGAAAAGCTTTGCTCGCATAAACGCGGATCGGATGAAAGCCTTGAGTACGATACACTTCCCGTTACCGTCAACAAATGCGAGACATGCCCGCTTTCGCACGGGTTTTATAACAGAGTCGGCGATGCTATTTTGTATCTTCTCGAAAAGACCCGTTTCATAAGCAAAGAGGATATAATACAGGCATCCGAAAAATTCAGCGTTTGCCCGTACGAGCTTTCGCTTGAGGTCTCTGAGTACTGCGACGTAATAATATGTGATTATAACTACTTTTTTGACCCGCGCGTGTACTTCAGACGTTATTTCGATACGGAATGCCGTTCGCTTTCTTCGTGCGTTAAACGCGAAAAATACGGGGTCCTAATAGATGAGGCGCATAACCTGCCCGAGCGTGCAAAGTCGATGTATTCGCACAACCTCTATCCCGATAACCTGCGCAAGCTATGTACAGCCTTTGGAACTTCGGAGAGCGAGGTAAGCGCCGCAAACGCCGCTTACGCGCTTTGCGAATGCATTACAAAGCTTCGTTCCGATCTTAACGAAAACGTATCAAGGACCGAAAAAGGCGAGGTATACGCTTACCAGATATATGAGCGTATAGATGATGAGATAATAAAAAAAGCAGGCGAATACGTCCGCCTTTGCGATGAGATCCGTAAAGAAAGAAAGATATCCCTTTCCGATACGGCGCTTGACGGATATTTCGATCTAAAAGATTTTCTCAGCAAGGCCGAGTGGTTTTCCTCTAAATTCCGCATTGTGTGCGAACGCTACGGAGAGAGGATCGCTTATCGAATGATGTGTCTCGATGCTTCGGAGATAATAGACACGCATCTTGATGTCGCCCGCGGTTCCGTTTTGTTTTCTGCCACTATCTCGCCTATAGATTATTACAGCGACATACTTGGCTACACTTCTGCCGTTCAGCTTGTGCTTCCCTCGCCTTATGAGCGCGAAAAATTGATGCTTACGGTTTTTGACCGCTTGAGCACCCGTTATGTCCACCGCGAGGAAACGGCGCGTTTGATTGCAGATATAATCTATAAGACCGTTTCTGCTAAAATGGGAAATTACATCGTATACTTCCCTTCTTATAACTATCTTGCCCAGATATTCTCTGAATTTAATGCAGCGCATCCGGAAATAAACACCCTGGTGCAAAGTAAGAATATGACCGAATGGCAAAAACAGAATTATATCGACTCATTTGAGCCGGATCCAAAGCGTACATTGGTAGGTTTTTGCGTCCTCGGAGGTGTGTTTGCGGAGGGTATCGACCTTGCTGGCAAAAGACTTATAGGCACCGTGATCGTAGGTGTAGGGCTTCCGCGGGTATCGCTTGAAAGAGATATGCTTGCCCGATATTACGGAGAGGGCGATGCCGACGGTTATCTGTATTCTTACGTTTATCCGGGTATGACAAGGATATTGCAGGCGGTTGGTAGAGTTATCAGAACCGAAAACGACTGCGGTGTGGCGATTCTGCTTGATGACCGCTTTGCAGAGCCGAGGTATAAAATGCTTTTTCCGGAACATTGGCGCCATGCCAAGTTCTGTGAGCATACGCGGACACTTGAAAAATTACTTTCCCGTTTTTGGGATGAACACGATTAACTGAAGGAGGACACGAATAATGTCTAACATTTGGCACGATATTTCCCCCAAACGAATCGCCCCCGAAGATTTTATTTGCGTTGTTGAGATCTCAAAGGGCAGCAAAAAGAAGTATGAGCTTGATAAAGAAACCGGACTTATCAGGCTCGACCGCATACTTTATACTTCAACTCACTATCCCGCAAATTACGGTTTCATTCCACGTACGTTCGGCGATGATAACGACCCCATGGACGTTCTGCTTATCTGTACCGAGGCGCTTGAGCCGATGTGCCTCGTTCAGGCTTATCCCATCGGTGTTATTACTATGGTAGATTCTGACAGCCGCGACGAAAAAATAATTGCAATTCCCTTCACAGATCCTACCTATAATCACTTCCGCGATATTTCCGAGTTGCCCGAGCACATTTTTGAGGAGATGAAGCATTTCTTCTCCGTTTATAAGAACCTTGAGGGGAAGGATACTGTTGTTGACGAGATAAAGGGCCGCGAGGCCGCGATCAATATCATTCAGGAATCAATAGACAGATATATTGAGGTTTTCTGTAAGTAAATTAAATTCCGCAGTTTTTCTGCGGAATTTTTTTCTAAACCGCAACTTTTTCCAACCGAAAGATACTAAAGGATGTAAGAGGTACCGCTTACAGACTGAAAAGGGGGACGAAATGGATAGAGACCTTGATTGTTACCGAAGGTATCTTGACGGCGACGAAACAGGCATTGAAGAGCTTCTCGAGAGATACGGTAAAAAGCTTATATCTTTTATTTACAGATACGTAAGAGATGAGGAGCTTGCCGAAGAGCTTATGGAAGATTCCTTTTGCGACATAATAATAAAGGGCGGCTTTTCCGCATCTTCAAGTTTCAAAACCTACCTTTATGCAATAGCAAAGAATAAAGCTTATAGCGAGCTGAAGCGCAGAAAAAGATTTGTCGATGCTGATGAGATCATATTTGATCTTGCTTGCGGAAGCGCAGATGATATTGCTGATAAGGAGAGGGAGCGCACTGTTTTTGACGCAATGTCAAAACTAAAGCGTGAACACCGTACCGTATTATATCTTCTTTATTACGAGGATATGTCGTATAAAGAAACGGCAAGGGTAATGAAGCGGACAGAGGGGCAGATAAAGAGCCTTTCATTTCGTGCCAAAAAGGCGATGAGAGCCGTAATGGAAAAGGAGGGGCTTACTTATGAAGAACTCGTTTGAATGGAAAAAAGATATAGATGATAAGGTTGCAATAAAAAGAGAGAGTATTATGAGAAGAAACGCGCAGTTGCGTTCGATTTCCGGAATTACTCTTGCTTTCCTGCTTTGTTTGGGGTGTAGCGTTGCCGTGGTCAGATTTTCGAAAATAAATCATCCGCCCGTCGATACTTCAAATGACGGGATCATGACGATACCAAGTTTTTCGGATTATACGTTTCCTACCGTGACATCTACCGCCGATGATACTAATAACGGAGTTATGACGATACCAAGCTTTCCGGACAGCACATATCCGTACGATACGGGTGTCTCGGCAGGGACTACCGCCGAAGACGGCACCGACCTTCCCTATTACACAGCTATGCCGCCCGCATACACGGGCGATGATCCATATCCCATGACCGGGGACAGCGGCGAATATCAGACATCGCACCCAATACTTACAAGTGATGACATCTATCCCGTAACTACCGTATCTGATGAAGTCATATGGACTACTTTAAAAGATCAGGAGACCGGATTCCGTTTTGCCGAACGTATAATTTCTCAGGCTTTTCCCGAGAAGATGGTTTTTCCAAATGCAACCGAATACAAAAAAACCTTTGCTATGGCGCTTGAGTATTATGGACTCAGCGATCTTAACATTCCACCACGCTTAAGAACAGATATTGATTACAGGATAGATTTTGCCGATAATTATACCTTTCTTGCAAACGATAACGGAGGAATGCTTGGTGTAATAGTTCGCGACGATATTACCGTTAATTATCTTTCGGTGCATCCGCAGGTATATTATCAGCTATCAATGGGACGTGTCACCGTTCCTTACGATTGGGTATTTACCACTGCGGAAAACTCTACACTTGAATATAGAGATATAAAGATCAAATGCGGTTATCTGAATGGAGACGGTATCAGTGCCGAGCTAATTGTTGCCGATTATGAGTATAACGGTATAAAATTTCGATTTACAGGCCATAACGCAATCGAAAAGGAGTTTATTTCTTGTTTATACAATATAATCGACTGTTTGCTCAGAAGATAAATATATGCGCCGAGAACGGCGCCTATATTTAAGGTGTGATAATTACTGAAAAACAAGTATTTCCCGGCAATGTTCCTGAGAAATACTTGTTTTTTGCTGTTCAAAGCTATATAATCAGATCAATATAATGCAAGGAGAGGCTTTATGACTGATATTATTTTTTTAAATGGCAGTTACCATATTTGTATGAACGGCACTCCGTATGCAAGGATAGCTTCGGTTGACGGAGCGGCAGATACATTCACTCCCATAACCGACGGAGTTTGGCGCTGGCACAGACACACGCAAGCACCGACCGATCATATGCGGATGGAGCTTGTTTTTCTCGGAAACCCCGATTTTACAATGGTTCCTGCGGTAAGCTACAACGGAAACGGCTGGGGAGACACGCCCGAGTACGTAGGCGATTTTGCCGAGGACGGTACTCCGTGGAGCTGGGCATGGCACAGAGTGACTATTCCCGCTTGTACGTACAGCGAAAACTCCGATATTTCTATCGCCCTGATGGCGGATCCAAACGTAAACTGCGCGTGCTCGCTGTATAAGATTGGCGAAGGAAAAAACCACGTACTTATTTTCCCCGAGGAGGAAAAGCCGAAGACCCTTCACAGACATTTCTGGGAGGGACCTTTTCAAGGGACTATGGAGCCTTCCTGCGATTTTGAGGGGATTATCTTCACCGCGCCTTCCGACGGCACGAAATTCCGTTACAAGCCTCTGCTTGATTTTGCTTGGAGATATTACGGACACGAGTTCGCTCCGCCAAAAAAAGCCGACGAGCTTTACAGGCTTTCAATTGCATTCTGCCATCTGCTTTTCGAACGTGAGCGTGACGGCTTTGCCGGATTTACTCGCGGATGCGAGTGGAATCTCGGAACAACATCTTATAAAAAGACCGAACATATCTATGAGGTCGGCTGGGCTGGCCAGAGCGCTTCAATGGCAAATGCGTTTATTTATGATTATATCAAAACCGGAGATAAGGCAAAGCTTGATATTGCTGTAGAGGTTCACGATTCATGGATAAAGAAAGGCAGACATCCTGCCGGTCATATAACTGGCCGCCTTGATATGGATGAATGGTCATTTAAGGATATTCCGGCGGATTATATTCCCGATAAGTGGGTGCACGGTGAAAACAAGTACGAAGGACTTTACAACCGATATCTAAGCTGTGCCGACGGAAAGATACCGAAAATCTACCGCGATGTTGACGGCCGTCCCTTTAAAGCAAACGATGCCTGCAATAACGGAACTGCCGCAGACTGCTATTTTGAAGCTTACGATATGCTCAGCTCGGTTGGTATAGAAAGACCGGAATATCTTGATTTTGCGTACGGTATTTGTGAACATGCGCTTAAAACCCAGGCTGAAAGCGGATGCTATCCAAAGGCTTGGAAAAATGACGGCACTTCAAGAGGTTATAAGGGAACAATAGGATGCTTTCTGATACTTCCGGTCTTAAAGGTATACGATAAGAAAAAAGACGGCAGATATCTCGAGAGTGCGGTAAGGGCGTTCGATTTTTATTACGCCGAGCTTGAGCGCGACGGTTTTACTACAGCAGGCGCGCTTGATACATACAGCATAGATAAGGAATCATCTTCTCCCCTGCTGCGTTCGGCTTTAGCTCTCTACGACACTACCGGCGATAAGAAGTATATAGCTGCTGCGGAAAAGATAGCTTGGTATCTCTCTACCTGGATGATGTATTACACTATTGATTATCCCGATGAGAGCCCGATAAAGAAAGTAGGGTACGATACCTTCGGAGGAACGTCCGTTTCTACACCGCACAATGCGCTCGATATGTATGCCCTTCGTGACGTTATATCGTTCGTCAGATTGTACGAGCTTACCGGTTATAGACAGTGGTATGAGCGAGCTGTTGTGCTGTGGTGCCATGCTTCGCAGATGATCTCCGATGGCACTTGGTTCGTCAACGGCCGTTTGCGTCCTGCAGGTTCGCAGGATGAGGCTGTGTTCCACACCCGTTGGGGCAGGCACGTTTCGGGCCCCTTTGTGCCTACTCAGTGGTTCCCCGGCTGGCCGTGTGCGTTTAGGCTTGAAAATCTGCGATGGCTAAAGGATTGGTCGTTCTTTGATGAAGGACTTACAGAGATCAAAGGAAAGATCGCTAAATAACGACACCGTCCCGAACCAATTCGTTCGGGACGGCATTATTATTTATTCGATTTTTTTATAGTCGCTGCATAAGCACTGTTACAAAGTCCGAGGATAGCGGATACGATGAACAGCAGCTCTATTCCGAGAGCCTTCCACAGCCAACCGCCGAATAGTGCGATAAAAATCGTTATTACGTGATTGATGGAAACTCCCGTGGATATTGTTGCTTTTACCTCGTCGTCGTTTTCGGCAAGATCTTGAACGTATACGTTCGATGCCATTGAAGCGAGTGAAATAATTGAATCAAGTATGTAGTTGATACAGCAAATAATATAAGCAATATCTTTAGAAAAAAGATGGTGTGCAAAGCCGTAGAAGAAGCAAACTATAACAAGGATAAGCGTGTCTGCGACCATTACGACCTTGTAGCCGATTCGGTCGATTATTTTACCGACTATCGGGGAAGCAAAGAAGCAGGCAACAGCCGAGATTGCAAACAAAAGGCTGATATCGGCGGCAGATGCACCGTAAAAAAGAATCAGCAGATAGGGTCCGAATGTAAAAAACACCTGCTTTCTTGCTCCGTAGAACATTTCAAGCATATAGTATTTTGTAAACTTTTTGTGGAAGTAAAAGCGCCGCTTGTTTTTATCCGTTTCGCTTTTTCCGGTTATCTTTGCCGAGAAGATAGCTGAAATACCCGCAAGAACTGCGGCAATTGCAAAGAATGCAGTGTACGGTTGATCAGCTGTGAATAATGAAAATGCAACTACTATAACAAGATAACCGGCAAGTGTGCCTATCTGACTTGCGGCATTCTGTGCGCCGAGCGCTGCTCCGCCCTTTTCCGGGAGTGCGTATTTGAGGGATAGGGTGTTTTTCATTCCTATCTGTATATGCTCACCGAATGAATACACGCAGATAGCAAGTGTTGCAAGTACCTTGGTTGGAGGGAGCAGCGCGTGTCCGGCCATTCCGACAAGCATAATGACAGCGCCTATCTTGTAGAGGCTTTCCGCCGATAGCATATAAAAGAGCGCAAGCACGAACACAAGGAGTATTCCTGGTATCTCGCGGAAAAACTCCGTTACTCCCCTGCCCATCTCGCCCATCTGTACGACCTCGGCAAGGAAGTTATCAAGCATTCCTTTATAAAGACCGTATGATAGTCCCGTAATCAAAATAGACAGCAGAAAGTATTTGTATGGCGTTCCCGATAAAAACGTATCTTTAAAACTGATTTTTTTATTCATGCTTCTTCCTGTCTATGAGGTCTTTTACCCCATTATATACTTTAAGATAGTCGTTTGTAAGTATAGTATCGATTCCCATTTCAAGGTATCTGCGTGCTTCATCCGGGTCGTCTGCCCAAAACACGTTGCAAATTATGCCGTGTTCGTGCGCATATCTTACCGTTTCTTCATTAAAATACGGCTTGAAGAGTTGAACTTTATGAGCGCCTATGGCTATCGCTCTTTCAGGAAGATCAAGCATTTCCCTGCTTTTTCCAAGGCCTACGCAACAGCGGATCTTAGGTGCGTATTCCATCGCTTTTTTGAGCATATCGTCATTTCGGGACATAAAGTAGCAGTATTCCTCGCATCCGTATTTGCGGATGAGAGCAATGATATCTTCGAGCTTGTTATCCTCAAAGTCGACGTCCCATATCTTCACGTGGATATTCATGATAACTCTGCAGGCGAATTTTTGAAGGATCTCTTCAAATGTTGCAATTTTAAGTCCGGCAAACTTTTCGCCGTGCTTGATGCCGAAATCAAGCTTAAGAAGCTCAGCATAAGTATGTTCGAATATCTTGCCTTCTCCCGTGCTCACTCTATCGAGCTTGCTGTCGTGGCAGGAGACGATAACGCCGTCGGCGGTCGACCACAGATCGAATTCTATTTCATCTGCGCCGAGCGCGACCGCGGCATCGAAAGCAGGCATTGTGTTTTCGGGTGCAACTGCGGAAAAGCCGCGGTGCGCGCAAATGCGGGGGTACGGCATTTCCTTGTCCTTCATTGATAAGGCCGCATTTGTGATATTTGTGTTGTTCATCGTTTTGTCCTTTTGAGTATATGGTATGCGTTATTTGTGCAACGCGCAAACTACTTCACAATGTTCTGTGTGAGGAAACATATCAAAGGGTTGAAGTTTTTTTGCTTTATACCCAAGTTTTCTAAGTATTCCGAGGTCGCGGGCGAGTGTTTCAGGGTTGCAGGAAACGTAGATAACTCTGCCGGGGGAGAGGGCGGCAATGCTCTTTAAGAACTTATAACTGCATCCTGCGCGAGGAGGGTCGGTAATTACAGTATCAAAATATTCGCCTGCAGAAGTAAGCTCATCCATAACTGCGCCGGCATCTCCGGCAAAGAATTGCGCGTTTTTTATTCCGTTTAACTCAGCGTTTTTCTTTGCATCCGTTACGGCATCCTTGTTTACCTCAACTCCAAGTACCGATCTGCACTTATCAGCCATGATAAGTCCGATAGTTCCGGTGCCGCAATAAGCGTCAATTATCCGTTCGTTACCCGTCAACTGGGCAAATTCCTTAGCGCAGGTATAGAGCTTTTCAGTCTGTATCGGATTTACTTGATAGAATGAACGAGCCGATATGCGGAAATCAAGTCCGCATAGCTTGTCTGTTATATATCCTGCTCCGTAAAGAACTTCCGCATTGTTACCGAGAAACAGTCCCGTATCCGTGTTGTTTACGCAATGCACTACTGTCGTTATCTCGGGGTGTCTGCGTAAAAGCTCGTTTATAAACGAACGTGCCGATGGAAATGCTCCGCTCGCAGTAACAAGCACGCACATGACCTCTCCCGTGGAAAAAGCCCTGCGCACAAGAACGTGCCGCAGATACCCTCTGCCTGTGCGCAGGTCATATGGTTTGATCTTAAAGCGCGGGCACAACTCGCGTACGGTAAGAATTATTCTGTCTGCTGTTTCGTCATTTATCAGACAGCTGTCCACCTCAACTACCCGCCTTGCGGCGGACTGATAAACTCCTGACGATACCTTACCGTTTTTGGAGCAGAATGCCGCCTGCACCTTGTTTCTGTAATGATAAGGCTCATCCATTCCTACTATCTCTTCAACGTGGCAATATTTACCGAGCAGGCTGATAAGCTTAGCCTGCTTGTGGCTCAGTTGTTCTTCGTACGATAAATTTAAAAGCTGACAGCCGTTGCATTTTTTTGCTTGTGGGCAGTTCATAGTTTATTTTACCTTCGATTTAAAGTTTCCAAACACCTCATTCACCTTTTCAAAGCTTGCAAAGGTATCGGGATAGCTTTTGATTATCTTCATCATTTCGCCTATCTGGCGCTTGTTTATAATGCATACGAGCATATATTTATCGGTATCCGAATACATTCCGTGTACGTTTATAGAGGTTACGCCGTGCTTTAGACGGGTCAGCAGCTCTTCGGAAAGCTCGTTAGGTTTTGTTGTTATTATTTCGAATTTATAACCGTTTTTTATACCGTTAAGTCCGTTATCAACGATAAGATTTGCAATAAAAAGGTTAAGCAGAGTACACATTACGGGGGTTATCTTCATACCGTAAACGAAAAATGCGATAAAAACAACGCTTGAGTCCATTATAAAGGAAACGTATGCGATATTCATTTCCGGATGAGTTTTTTTGATAAGTGCGGATATTCCGTAGGTACCGCCGCTTGCGCCGAAACGCTTGAGCATCATCGAAAATCCGAATCCTGATATAACTCCCGTTGCAATGCAGGCAAAAACGATATTGAAATCCTCTTGATTGTTTGCGGCGTTGTAAGGCAGAAGGCCGATTGCATTATATATCTGCGGCATAGCTGATTGTACTAGAAGGTATAAGCTTAGCATTATACCGAGTTTTCGGTTAACCATTGCACTTACAAGTATGAATATAGGCAGATTGAAAGTGACCATCAGAATAGACCAGTCGATCTTGTTTTGCGACAGATGGTGTGTTATTGTGGCAAGACCGCCGACCCCTCCCGGAGCAAAGCCGTTTGAGTTCTGGAAAATATGATAAGCGGTACCGACGATGATTCCTGCTAATATACAGCATAGGATATCTCCGATAAGTTCCTTGGACTTGTTCTTTAAAGTCATTTCATAACCCCTGTGAGTTTTTATTGATTTTTATTAATCAGTAAATTAAAACAAGTGACGGATTCCACATGCCCGGTGCGAGGGAAAAGATCATAAGGGTAGACCGTTGTCATTTCATATCCGAGAGCAAGCATCTTTTTAGCATCTCTTGCAAGGGTTGCGGGATTGCAGGAGATATAAAGTATCTTTTTGATCTTCTTTTCACAGATATAATTAATAAGTTCGGGTGTGCAGCCCTTGCGGGGAGGGTCGAGTATGACCGCATCAAAGTTGAGGTTGAGTTTTTCTATTACTTCTCCGGCGTCGCCGCAATAGTATTCGGCTTGAACGTAATTGATTGCAGCATTTTCCTTTGCGCACTCAACTGCACTTTCAACGACTTCAATGCCGGTAAGCTTATGGCCGCGGAAGACGGAAAGACCGATGCTGCCGATTCCGCAGTAAAGATCGCAAACGGTCTCATTTGCTTTGAGGTCTATAAGCTCTGCACCTTTTCTGTACAAATGCTCTGCCATATTACGGTTGACTTGATAAAAAGATGCGGGCGTTATTTTCAGCTTTGCACCGCAAAGTGTATCGTAAATATATCCGTTGCCGTATATCAGCTTGTAATCGTGGGAAAGAACGGTGCTGATATCTCCGGGGTTAAGATTCGTGAGTACGGTTTTGATATTGGGGAATTCCTCTGTCACACTATTTGAGATAGCTTTTATTGCAGCCTCCCGTTCTTCTTCAAGGATCAGTGTAAGCTCGGTGTCGTTATTTGCTGCAGATCGGAAATACAGGCTTTTAATGACCGGCAAACCGCTTGCACAGAGATACAGTGAGCTGTTGGCAGACATAGTTTTTTTGATGTGATCGGTTATGTCGGTGAATATACGTTTATGAAGCAAGCACGTTTCGGCTGCAATTATTCTATGGGTCTTAGGAGCATAAAAACCGGAGTAGAATCCGAGCTTGTCGGAATATCCTATTGGTATTATCGCTTTGTTGCGGTAAAATTCGATATTGCCGTCACTATATACGTCAGCTATCACGGTATGAGGTAAGCCTGCCTTGCGAAAAGCGCTTATTACAGTTCCCTTTTTTATCTCAAGCTCGTGTTCGTAGCTTATCTGTGCATAAGCGCAGCCTCCGCATTGGCTGCACACCTTGCATTTCGGGTCAGTACGGAATTCGGATTTTCTTAATATCTTTTCCGTTTTGCCGATAAAATAGGTACCGCAATCCTTTATTATTCTGCAGTCAACAGTATCGCCGTCTACAGCTCCCGAAACAAAGACTGTCTTTCCGTTAACGTGGGAAACACCGTAGCCGAGATTGTTCAGATCTTCAATTTTTAATGTTATAATATCGTTTTTCTTCATAATACCACCTTTATTTTTATATAATATCAAATTAAAGTCAAAAATTCAACTGTTTGCGATATTATTTGGAAAATAGTTCTTGACAAACGAAAAACGCTGTGTTATACTACCCCAGTGATACGGGTAAAAATATGTCTGCCCGTCTCCTTACCGCCGTCATGGGCGGTCAAATGACCGAAAGGAGGTTCATAACATGGCTAACAACTACGAGGTTCTGTTCATCATTAATCCTACTCTTGCAGAGGACGAGATTAAGGCAGCACAGGACAAGTTCATCAATCTCATCAAAGAGAACGGTGAGATCCAGGAGATCAACGAGTGGGGCAAGCGCAGACTTGCATACCCCATCAATGATATCCAGGAAGGCTATTACGTGCTTGTTTACTTCGCCGCTGATGCTGAGTTCCCCGCTGAGCTCAACCGCAGATTCAACATTGATGATGCTATCATGCGCGGTATGGTAATCGCTCGTGAGTCCGCTAAGGTTCCGGAGACCGTTGCTGCTCCCGTTGTGGAGGAGACCGTTACCGAGACCGTAGAAGCTGCTCCCGCTGTTGAAGCTCCCATCGCTGAGTAATTAGGATCAAAGGAGAAACACAATGGCAAGTCTTAATAAGGTTATGCTGATAGGAAATCTTACCGCAGATCCCGAACTGAAAACAACTCAGTCAGGTATCAGTGTTACCACTTTCACTATCGCAGTTCAGCGCCGTTTTGCACGCCAACAGGCAGAGGGTCAGCAGACTGCTGACTTCATCAATATCCGCGCTTGGCGCCAGAACGCAGAGTTTGTTTGCAAGTATTTTGCAAAGGGTCGTCCCATATTGGTATGCGGTTCTATTCAGACCGGATCCTGGACTGACCAGTCAAACCAGAAGCGTTATTTCACTGAGGTCGTTGCCGATGAGGTCGGCTTCGTTGACAGCAAGCCTGCAGACGGTTCCGGTGCCACTCCCATGCGTTCCGAAAATCTCGGTACACCCAGCTTTAACAATGCCGGTGCTTCTAAGTTTGAGGAAGTTACCGACGATGACAATCTTCCCTTCTAAGCACGATTAGCGGTTAAAAACGTGCAACTAAATCAACTACCGCAGAATAGGAGTTAAAAGATGGATAGAAACGAAAGACCCGAGGGTCAGCGTCAGTTCCGTCAGAACAATCGCAGAAAGAAGAAGGTCTGCCAGTTCTGCCAGGACAAGATAGAGCACATCGATTACAAGGATACCGCACGTCTCCGTAAGCTTACTACCGAGCGCGCAAAGATCCTTCCCCGCCGTATCTCCGGCACTTGTGCAAAGCATCAGCGTCAGCTGACCGTTGCTATTAAGAGAGCAAGATTTATGGCTCTTATGCCCTACATCAGCGACTAATAGAAACGATAAACGCCGTCCGTTCGGACGGCGTTTTTTTATATCGTTTTTAATCGGTTATTGAAATCTCGTACAAAATCGACTGCTTGGGTTTCAAGCGCAAATTCTCTACCATTGAGATATGAAAGTGCACCGTCATCGCCGTTTTCAAAACGGACGAAATACGAGCAAAGTGCTTGGGCGGAATATCCGAGCGCTCTGTCTTGCTTGTTTATGCCGTATTTTCCGTCTCCGAGCAGTGCATGTCCGGCGTATGCAAGTTGTGCGCGTATTTGGTGGGTCCTTCCGGTAAAAAGCTCGCATTCTACAAGTGAATACCTTTTACCGCGGGATATTACTCTGCAACCCGTTTTTGCGTATTTTGCAGACTTTGGGTGGTTTTCACCGTATACGCGGACGTTTTTTGTCTTTTCATCCTTCAAAAGATAGTTTTCAAGGAAAAACACATCGTTTTTAGGAGTTCCGTTGATAACGCAAAGATACTTTTTTGTTATTTTTCTGTCTCGGAAAATATCCTCAAGTTCTCGAAGAGCAGCGGCATTTTTGGCAGCAAGAACGATACCGCATGTGTTTCTATCGATGCGGTTGGCAAGTGCGGGAGCAAATGAATTCTCCTTTTTGGGTTCATATTCACCCTTTCTGATGAGATAATCCTGAATCATCCTTACCAGGGTTATCTTACCCGCTTCTTTTGTATCGCCTTCGTGCACAAGCAGTCCCGACGGCTTGTTTACCAGCATTATGTTGTCGTCTTCGTAAATGATATCGGGGTCAGATGTTACAGTCAGCGCAGGAGCATCCTTTTCTTTTTCTGCAAAGTGCGGCGGCGCGAAAACAAGCACCACGTCGCCTTCGGAGAGCATAGTTGAGATCTCTGCACGTTTGCGGTTTAATTTTATCTTTTTTTGCCTGATGAGGCGGTAGATCATGGGCATCGGCATTGCGGGCATTGTTTTGGTAAGAAACTTATCAAGGCGCTGGCCTGCATCATTTTTGCCTATGTTGAATTCAAACATTATTTGGTTCCGAAGATCCTGTCGCCTGCGTCGCCGAGACCCGGTACTATATATGCGTGGTCGTTGAGCTTTTCGTCGATCGCTGCAATATAGATATCAACGTCGGGGTGCGCTTCCTGCACTCTTGCAATGCCTTCGGGTGCACCGACCAGGTTGAGGAGACGGATATTCTTACATCCCTTTTCCTTTAATGTAGATATAGCATCAACAGCAGAGCCGCCGGTTGCAAGCATAGGATCGCATACGATAACGATTCTGTTGTCGATATCAGCCGGCAACTTGCAGTAATACGGTACGGGTTTATGAGTTACGGGGTCGCGGTAAAGTCCGATGTGTCCGACCTTTGCAACGGGATTGAGGGAAAGAAGTCCGTCAACCATGCCGAGACCGGCGCGCAGTATGGGAACGATCGCGACTTTTTTGCCGGATATGCGCTTTGCTGTCATGTGCTGGATCGGTGTTTCGATCTCAATATCCTCAAGCGGAAGATCGCGGGTAAGCTCGTAACCCATAAGCAGGGTTATCTCGTCGAGCAGGGTGCGGAAGTCTTTCGATCCGGTATATTTGTTTCGCATAATGGATAATTTGTGCTGAATAAGGGGATGGTCTATAAGATGTACTGTGCTCATAAAATTTCTCCCTTCGTTATTTGCCTATATTATAAACCTTTCGGGGTCAAATTATCAAGTAATAAATCAAATTTTGTTTACAAAGCGCGAACAATGTGGTATAATACCGTAAAAGGAGGTTGCGTATGAATATAAAACCTATTATCGGCATTCATACTCTTGGCTGTAAGGTCAGTCAGTATGAAAGCGCGGCTATTAAAGAAGCGCTTGCATGTCGCGGATATACCGTAACCTCCGATATAGACAAATGCGATGTTTGCATCCTTAATACCTGCACCGTTACGGCGGAGGCAGACCGTAAGTGTGCAAGTATGATAAGAAGAGCGGCAAGTCACGGAGCTAAGGTGATCGTTTGCGGTTGTTATTCACAAGTTCACGGCCTTGATATCGAGAGAGCCGGCGTTGTGTATATAATAGGCACAGCAAATAAAATGAGCTGTGTAGATGCCGTTGAAAGACTTGCATCCTCTTCTCTGCCCGAGTATTCTGCGGTTTGTGAACCCGATGCTCTGGGTTTTGAAGATATGCGTATCACCGAGTTTGACCGGACAAGAGCATACGTTAAGGTAGAGGACGGATGTGACAGTAAGTGCAGTTACTGCATTATCCCAAAAGCAAGAGGCAGAGTACGCTCAAAACCGCTTGATGACGTTTTGGGTGAGGTGAATGATCTTGTATCTAACGGATGCAAAGAGATAGTTATTACGGGGATTGAGGTAGATGCTTGGGGCAGAGACCTCGGGGAGGCTCGTCTTACAGATATGCTTGAGGCTGTAAATGCCATTGATGGTGATTTCCGCATCCGCATCGGCTCACTTGACCCGTTTTTCATAAATGAGGATTTTGCCCGCCGTGCCGGCGCTCTTGAAAAGCTTACACCGCATTTTCATATTTCGGTACAAAGTGCATCCTCTTCTGTTCTTGCGGCTATGAAGCGCAGATATAACGGCGAAAAACTTCGCGATTGCGTTAAGCTTCTCCGCCGGTATATTCCGAGCGTTGCTTTTACGTGTGACGTTATCGTTGGATTCCCCGGTGAGACGGAAGAAGATTTTCTCGAGACATGCTCTTTTGCTAAGGAGACAGGTTTCATAAATATGCATATATTCCCGTATTCTGAGCGCCCCGGGACCGTTGCTGCTTCCCTTCCGCAAAAGGTACCGAAAGCCGAGCGAAAGGAGCGCGTCCGTCGTTTAAGTTTAATAAGAGACGAGATAGCCGATCAGGCGATTTGTTCGCTTTGTCCTCTATCAAGCGTTCATCGAGTTTTGATCGAAAACGAGAATTCAGACGGCAGTTTTACGGCACACGGACCGAATTATGTAGAATTTAACGTCGTTGGCAACGGCCTTATCAAGGGAGAATTTGCCATAGTAAGAGTGACGTCGGTTGAAAACGCGGTCTGCTATGCTGAAAGGCTTGAATAAATTACGAAATATTGCCCCAAAATCCAAAAAACTTTTAAATTTCTCTTGCAATTTTGAAAATGTTATGGTATACTAAACACCGTTGTGTAATTCTTTGATTATTTACCGCACGGCATAAGCGGTTTAGGAGGTGTCAGTCATGGCAAAGTGCTGCGTATGCGAGAAGGGCGTTACCTTTGGTCACAATGTTTCTCACTCTAACAGAAAGACCAACAGAACCTGGAAGCCTAACATCAGAACTGTTAAGGTCGTTGTAAACGGCGAGCATAAGACCGTGAACATTTGTTCCCGTTGTCTCCGTTCCGTTCGTTCCGGCAGAGTTTCCCTTTGAGCTATTAAAAGAAGCGCGGAGTAATCCGCGCTTCTGTGATATTATCTGAAAAATGAAAAAACACGTTGCTTTGGGTGCTTCTTCCCCTCTGCTAATTAAATCATTCAACGACCGCGGCTATTCTGTTATCGATCTGCCGCGGTTCTCTTTGCTTTCGGCGCCCGTTTCTTCACACGCGGATATGCTCTTTTCTTATATCTGCGGACATTTTGTCACAAGCGTGTCTTATTATTCTGCAGCTAAGAAATACGTGGATAGTATATGTGCTGAATTGGGAGCCGAGATCATACTCGACTCGCATACAGATTTTGATAAATATCCGAATGAAGCACGTTTTAATACGCTTTTTCACAGCGGATTATTGTTCGCAAACAGTAAGGCAGTTTCAACTTGTATTACTGACATTTGCGAAAGCTGTAATATCCCCTTCGTTCACGTAAACCAGGGATATACCGCTTGCAGCTCTGCTGTTTGCGGCGGAGGTATTATAACAGCCGATCAGTCAGTCTATACTGCTGTTTCGCGTGCCGGTATTCCCGCGCAGATTATTTCGCCGGGCAGTATAGCGCTTCCCGGTTTTTCCTATGGGTTCATCGGCGGAGCATCCGGGTTTTGTAACAAGACCGATACTTTATATTTTAACGGTGATATCAGTTTGCATCCCGATTACGGTTTAATTAGTTCTTTTGCCGAGTCACTCAACGTTAATATCGTTTCGCTTGGCGATTGGCCGCTTATGGATTGCGGCGGGTTTTTCTTTTTCTGATAAATATGCGAGAAGGCCCGATACGAGCATCGGCAGAACTATCACTCCACCTATTCCGAACAGCTTCAGTCCTGCGTACATTGCAAACAGGGTAATAAGCGGATTTACACCTATGCATTTACCGATAATTTTGGGTTCTGCGGCTTCCCGTAAAACTACCGCTACTGCAAAAATCGCGAGAAGTGCAAAGCCTTTGCCTGCATTTCCCTTTGTAAGCTCGACTATTCCCCAAGGGATCATAACCGTGCTCAGACCTATAACCGGAAGCATATCAAGAACTGCGACGAGCAAAGCAACGAGAAATGCATATTTTATTCCTATCACTGTAAAACCGATGAACAGAATCAATGTCGTTATAGACATTAAAGTTGCGTAGGCTTGTGCGTATCTTCCTATTGTTTTTGCAACTCCGTTTTTGATCCTTAGCATACGTTTTCTGTTTTCGTTTGACAGACACTTAACGATGGGGTCATTTCCGTATCTCGTACAACTAAAGTAAAAAGTCGATATCAGTGTAACTGCGATAAACAGTATCCAGGACGGCAGACCTGCGACAACGGCGGCGGCAAGCTTTTCAAGTATGCTTCCGACCTTGCTGACAAGCAGATCAGTCAGGCTGCTTACGGCGCTGTCTACTGTTCTTTTTACCGATATTTTCATATCTTGAGGAAGGTCAAGCTTTTCCGTTATCTTCTCAGAGAAGTGATTTACTCCGTTGATTATACCTTCAAGCTTTCGGCCGTCTGAGATATATTCCTCGGCAAATTCCCGTGCTTCATATATCAACCGCCCAAATATCACAGTTACTGTTGCTATTAACGCAAGTATCAATATGAGCAGTATCAGGGCGCAGTATAGACGTTTGTTTATTCTGTTTTTTCTCGACAGCTTGTTGGCGGCTTTTTCGGCTATCGTTGCGACGGTGAATGCAATAATAAACGGGAGCGCTGCAGGCAGTCCGTATTTTAGAAATAAAAAGACCGCTGTTCCGTACGCGAAGTAACATATATATCTTGCCGCTCGCTCTGAATAAGCCATTTCTACCACCATAACATTTTTTATAATATATTACGCAAAAAAATCTGAATTAAACACAGGTATTCAAATGTTTAAAAAGATAGATGCCGCATTTTATAAAACAGCAATAATGCTTGCATTGCCAATTGCTATGCAGAATCTTCTTACAAGCTGTGCAACACTTATTGATACAGCGATGGTAGTATCGCTCGGCGATGCAGCTGTCAGTGCCATGGGCGCGGCGGGCCGCTTCAGCTTTCTTTTGAATATAGTCGGTTTCGGCTTTGCTTCCGGTGCCACTTCCCTTATTTCCCAGTACTGGGGAGCAAATGACGGCAACAAATTAAAAAAGACCTACGGCTTTGCCGTCATGGTCTCGATGCTATTCTCGCTTATATATACGCTTGCGCTTCTCTTCTTCCCGGTTTCGCTTATGAGATTGTTTACCAACAGTGCCGAGATCGTAGAGATCGGTTCGCGTTATCTGCGCATATATTCGATCGCAGTGCCTTTTGTAATGTTCTCTCAGGTTACATCTTTCTCGTTCAGATCCGTTGAACGTGTGACGGTGCCCTTGATATCATCTGTTATTGCGGTCGTTGTAAATATATTTTTCAATTACTGTTTAATTTTCGGTAATTTCGGATTTCCTGCACTTGGTTTACAGGGAGCAGCGCTTGCTACTGTCATTGGCATGGTGTCCCAGGCTTTTATTTTGCTTGGATTTTTCATATTTAAGAGTAATCCATTGCGCGGAAAGTTTACGGAGTTGTTTTCTTTTGACCGACCCTTTTGCAAAAAATATCTCAGTATTGCAATGCCGGTTCTTATTAATGAATCTATGTGGGGCATAGGTACAAACGTATATGCGATGGTAATAGGACGCCAAGGCATAGAAAATCACGCCGGATACACGCTTTATGAAAATATTCAGCAGCTGTTTTTCGTTTTCTTTGTAGGAATATGCGGTGCTTGTGCCATTATGGTCGGTAAAAGCATCGGAGCGGGAGATCATCGACTGGGATATATCACTGCAAAGCGTTTTGCTATACTTACTCCGCTAATGGGTGTTGTTTTCGGCTTGGCGCTGTTCCTTACTGCCGATCCTCTGCTTTCGCTCTTTAACGTTGAAACTGAAGCGGCTAGAAACACTGCGCTTGACTGCCTTAGATTCTACGGTTGTTGGCTTGCTGTCAGAATGATACCGTATACGCTTATCTGCGGTATATTCCGCGCCGGCGGAGATACAATGATAGGCTGGATACTTGATATGATCGGACTTTACGCCTGCGGAATTCCGGCTGTGCTGATAACGGGATTCCTCATTCGTCCGGAGCGATTCGTGATTCTTATTGCAGTTATGTTTATAGCAGAGGACGGAATAAAATCTCTCATAGGAATGAAATATTTCTTCTCAAAAAAATGGATAAAACAAATTACCGACAAGAAAGGGGAAGCCAAAGAATGAAAAAGGCCGTATTATTGTTTTTGACCGCTTTGTTAGTATTTTCTTTAGTATCCTGCGGAAATTCAGCAACTAAAGGCGCAAATTATGTACGTTTTGAAATGGAAAACGGTGACGTTTTCTACGTTGAACTTTATCCTGCCGTGGCTCCTGAGACAGTTGAAAATTTCAAAAAGCTTGTTTCCGAAGGATTTTATGACGGACTTACTTTCCACAGAGTTGAAACCGATATTCTTATACAAGGCGGCGATCCCAAGGGTAACGGAACCGGTAGATCCGATAAAAGAATTAAGGGGGAGTTTGCATCAAACGGTTTTAACAACTCATTAAAGCACACCGCCGGAGTTATATCTATGGCGCGGACAAGTGATCCGAACAGTGCAACTTGTCAGTTTTTTATTTGCATAGATGATCTTCCCACCCTTGATGGGGATTATGCGGCATTTGGCAAGGTCGTTTCGGGTATGGAGGCTGTAAGAACTATCGGTTCTTGCCCCGTAAACGGCAACAAGCCTATTGTAAAGCAGGTTATCAAGAGCGTAACGCTCGTTGATTCCATAGATAAATAATTAAAGGAGAAATAAAATGGTACAGATCACAATGGAAAACGGGGATATCATCAAAATCGAGCTTCTCCCCGAGTACGCACCTAAGACCGCGGCAAACTTTGAAAAGCTTGTTAAAGAAGGATTTTACGACGGAATAATCTTTCATCGCGTTATCGCAGGCTTTATGATCCAGGGCGGAGACCCCACCGGTACCGGTTGCGGAGGATCCGATGAGTGCATTCCCGGCGAGTTTATAGCAAACGGCTTTAATAACACCCTCGCTCACAAGCGCGGTGTTGTTTCTATGGCGCGCACCAACGACCCCAACAGTGCATCCTCTCAGTTCTTTATTATGCACGCTGACGGAGATTTCCTTAACGGCCAGTATGCCGCTTTCGGAAGAGTTACCGAGGGTATGGACGCCGTAGACCGCATTGCAAATTCCAAGACTGATATGCGCGATAAGCCGATACACGATTGCAGGATCCTCAAGGCTGAGATAATCTAAGTAAATAAAAAAGCGGCGTTTGCCGCTTTTTTATTTACTTTACTATTACCGATATTCCGTCGGGGATCACTGTTATTCCGTTATTATCCGGTTTTAATTCCTTCGCTTTTGCTATTGCTGAGGAAATATCGGGGCACCAGTGCATCTTCATTCCTTCAACTATATGCTTTGAGCATTCATCTGTCACCATAATGACACTTGCTTTGAGCATAATACGTGAAAGTATCTGCGCCATCCACTGATCGCCAACAGTGTCTTTTGGTGGAGTCGCTTTAATTATCGATGCGACTTCGGCTGCATCCTTATGCTCGGCAAACCATTTATATAGCTCTTCCCCTCCGCTTCCGTCGTTACACTTAGAAACACAGATGATCACACCGCCGGCGTTTACCGATGCTTCAGCCGCTGTCATGCTCTTGATGGACTGATATACGTTTTGATCAAGAGGATATCCGCCGTTTGAGGTAATTACGATGTCTGCATAAACAGGTGAAACACGGCAATATTCAGATACGAATTCACAACCTTTTTCGTGTGCTTTCTGCGGATGTCCCGCGAAGCATTTTACAACCTTCTTATCACCGTCGATCACTACGTTTACTATGTATTCAAGCTTGCAGAGCTTGGATGCGAATACCATATCCTCGTGAAGAGGATTCCCGTCAAGGACCCCGGTCCGTGAATTAGGATGGCCGATCAGTTTTGCGCAGTGGTTCTGCATAACGGAAGATGCAGAGGATATGCCGGGAAGTACGCTTTTTCTTCCTCCTGAGAAGCCTGCAAAGAAGTGCGGTTCAATGAAGCCTTCTGCAATGACCCCGTCTGCATCCCTTACCATAGCGTTAACGGAAAGCTCGCATCCGCTTGGAAGTGTACCCAGCGTGATGGTGGGGCTGCTGAATGCATCGTGAACAAAAATATTTTGCTTTTCAGCAGTATAAAGCTCTTTGCCGAATTTTTCGGAGAGCTCTTGCTCGGTTGTTTCTCTATGAACTCCCGTTGCAATAAGGATCTTTATATTAATATCGGGATTGTGTTTACGAAGCCTTTTGAGTATAAGCGGCATACAGATTCGGCTCGGAACGGGTCTTGTGTGGTCGCTGGTGATAATAAGCACGTTCTTTTTATTCTTTGCCCAGTCCTCAAGTCTCTCTGTGCCTATGGGAGCTTCTAAAGCTTCCTCTACTTTTTGCGTTTCATTTCCGTCCGAATGCATAGTATGCAGTTTTGATTCAAGCACAGCAAGACAGTCGTTATCCGGTATCTCGCAATCAATACGTGATCTGCCGTAAGGGATTTTAGTAATCATCTTAAACCTCCAAAAATAGAGTGGATTTATTGACAATTTTAAAATATGCTGTATAATTATATCATAAAACATTAAGGAGTGCAATTATGAAATATTACGAGCTTAACGTTGCCGGTCTTAAAAGACGGCTTACACTTTGCCCTGTTACCGAGGATCTTTTTATTGCCGGCTTCATCATGATTGGCGACCCCGAGCTTTCCCGCGAGTGTGCAAAGGAACTGCTTAAAAAGGTTCCGGAATACGATTATATTCTTACGGCAGAAACAAAGGGAATTCCGCTTGCGCATGAGATGGCAGAACTCAGGGGTGACAGCAAGTACTTTGTTGCACGCAAGGGTAAAAAGCTGTATATGTCCGGAGTGTTCGAGTGTAAAGTAAAGTCTATATCCACCGAAAATACTCAAACGCTTTATCTTGATACCGCGGATGCTGAGCTTATGAAGGGAAAAAAGATCCTTATTGCCGATGACGTAGTGTCTACAGGTGAAAGTGCTTATGCTCTCGGCGAGCTTGTTCGTCAGGCCGGCGGCGAGGTCGTTGGTATCTGCACCGTTCTTGCCGAAGGTGAAGCGGCGTACAGACCTGACGTTATCTACCTTGAGAAGCTTCCCCTCTTTGACTGCAACGGAAACATTATCGGTTGATTAGATTTTACCATACCTTTTGAATTTTGTAAATATATTCGGTGTTTAAATGAACGAAAACATTACTACAACTTATTCAGACGGTGATCCCGGAGACAAGGCTTCGTTCGGTGAGCTTGTACTTACATTTGTAAAAGAACACAGAATTGCAGTTTTTATAGTAGCGTTTTTGCTTGTTGCGGCTGTTATTTTGGTTTGTCAGGCGCTCAATAAGACTGACTATGAGCTTTATCTGATGTATTGCGGTCCTGCTTATGCAGCTTCAGTTGACATCTACGGCAATATAGTGGAAGGTGCCGCAAAGGCTTGTGCTGACGGGGACGAGCTTCCTCAAGTCGCTTTCAGCACTATAGTTTATGTTCCCGATGAGCTTGCCGAGTATTATATGAAGGAAGGCATAGAATACAATGGCGCATATAACGCCGAGGCATTGCAGAATTTCGATTATGCACTTGCCGCAGGTGAGTATTGCGTTATGTTGCTTGATAAAAGCCTTTATGACGATACTAAGCACCTCGATGTTTTTGTACCTCTTTCCGAACTCGGTATTTCAAACGACGGAGCATATGACTCTTGTGCCGTAAATTTATCCTCGCTTGCAATTTCAGAAAAACCGGGTTATTCGTCACTTCCCGAGGATACCGTTCTTGTGTTGAGGAAAAAAAGCTTTATTCAAAATCTTTTTGCAAATAAAAAGAAAACAAACGAGCGGTATGAAGCTCAGTGTGAATTCTTCAAAAAGCTTGTAGCTTATAATTGATTTCAGATCTCGGAGATGTTAAAACTTACGTTTTATATCTCCGAGATTACGTTTTGTGTCGAGCGGGTATAAAATATTAAATAAATTATTAGCAATTGTTGACATTGCAGCTTGTGTATGGTATGATTTATATGCAATATTACTACTTTTGCATATTTTTAGAAAGGAAAAAATTATGAAAAGAATTGCATCTCTCATTCTTTGCGCGCTTGTTGTGCTTACCTCCTGCGTTCTGTTTGCAGTTCCCGCGTCTGCTGCCGAGAAGGTAGTATACGTTAAGGACGGCGGAACCGGCGACGGAAGTTCTCAGGCTGCTCCTCTCGGTTCTCTCGAAGACGCATTTAAAGCGCTCGCTTCTACCGGCGGTACCATAAAAGTAGTTGATATCATCACTCTTGTACCTAACGCAACTGCTACCGCTGAGACTGCTGAGTACTTTATTGAGCCTGCTCATGATCGTCAGATCACCATCACCTCTGCCGATCCTGCAAACAAGGCTCAGCTCTCCTTCCCCCTTGAGTGCCCCTGGTATGCACTTAACGGAGTAACTGTTTTTGAGAATATCAAGCTCGTTAACAATACCTTTGATCAGTTCTGCCGTTTCCTTGCTCGCGGCAATCACATCACTATGGGTGAAGGCCTCGAAATGTATTTTGGAGAGACACTTCAGACCGCGGCTGATGCGTTTGACAGCACCATGAAGGGCTTCTGTGTTATTGGTATTACCAACGTAGGCGCTGAGTATGACGGAATGATGGATGATAACACCTGGATCACCATTAAGTCCGGTGTATACTTCCTTGTTCAGGGTTATACCCGTAACTTTACCGATGCAGGCGAGCTTACCGGTGACGCTTACTATGAGTTCCTCGGTGATTTTGCAGTTCGTCAGATGGGTTGGGCAAACCTCAAGGCAGGCTATACCGTTTCCGGAAAAGCTTACGTTTACTGGGACGCCGTGATCACTTGCTGGAGAATTTTCCCCGGTTATGACGTTTCCGCGCTTCCCTTCGACGTAGAGCTTATTATTGAAGGCGGTAACCAGGTCGATGCCGGCGGTCTTCCTATAAAGTTCGTTGGTGCCGGTAAGGTAAGATCTATAAACCTTTGGTATGATTCCGCTAATACTGAGGCATCTGATTTTGCTCTCTATATAATGGGAAATTATGCAATTTCTCTCGCTGATCCGGATGCCGGCGTATTTGCCAACGAGCTGAAGGATTACAACGGTCCTGCTTATAGACCCACTGAGGATGTGGCTCCCCTTGATGATGCACCTGCAACCGATGCACCTGCAACCGATGCACCTGTCACCGATGCACCTGTCACCGATGCACCTGTTACCGATGCTCCTGTAGATACAAC
>JAZQJQ010000110.1:0-14312 GCA_045541735.1 Eubacteriales bacterium | reverse complement strand
TATGCCGCTATCCCTCTTGTAATAATTCTTGCGATTTCAAGTATTTTTGTTGTCTACGCAGTTAAGGACTACGGCAATCTGCAAAATGCCGCAATCTATAAGGTGTCCACAAGAGGAACGGAATGGGAAACGAATGTTGCTCTTTCGAAAGAAAAGCAGACTGTTTCGATTTACAAGGCTATGACCTTTAACAAGAAAACTTGTGATGAGTTCGGAAAGACGTTCCTTGACGGTCGTACAACGAGAGAACTTGATATTTGCTATTACGATCAAGAAACCTATTACCTTGACCACGTTGAACATTCACTGTTTGTTTCTCATTTGGATCGGAGCTATGAGTATGAGTATCATCCGAATGAAGGTAAGCGTGAGCCTGCCAAAGCAGATCGAGAAGCGATAGAAAGTCTGCTTGGCGAGTATGGCATAGTGATACCCGAAACCGCCGTATTTATTTATGAGGGCGACGGATGGCATCGTTTTGACGTTCCGATGGAAAGCAAGGAAGGAGATACCGTTGGCGGTACGCTCCGCAGCCGCTATTCATCGGAAGGTTTTATCTACGTTATTCACAACAATTTGGTTTCCTTCACTTACTGTGCTGACGAGCAGATCATATCTGAAGCCGAAGCGTTTGAGCGGATGAAGCGCGGAAACTTTTGGGGCGGTGTTCATGAAATGCTTTCTCCTAAGAACGTTACAGTTGTTTGCTGCGAGTTAGAATATCAAGTTGATACAAAAGGTTATTATCAGCCCGTCTATATGTTCAAGGTGATGTATGACGGGGTTGCGGATGAAATGCGGATTATGATTCCTGCGTTAGACTAATGACATCGTGAAAGAGGGATAAAGATATGAAAAAAATATGTTTTGTATTGGTACTGATACTTACACTTGTTATGCTCTATAGTTGTGGAGGATATGTCAATAGTTATTCTGCAACCATTTTGATTACTTCATGTCAAGGCGATGAAGCAAGTATGAAATATGATACCTTCAAGGGAACGTATAACTTCAAATTAGAAAGAGACGGCGCCGCTGAGCATTCGCTTGATTTTGAAGCAAGTCTTACTGAAGGTGAGATGAATGTTTATATTGGGGTTGACGGTGAAAAAGAATTACTCCGCACAGTTAAAGGCGGAGAAGCCTATGATGAAACGATTGCACTTGACGAAAAATATGATAACGAAAAAACGATCTACATTATTCTCGAATCGGTAGGAAAATGTGTGGATGGGGAGTTTGAGTTCGAGTATAATTGATTTAACCGAAGCAAACAAATTCAAATTTAACGAGGTAATTATGGCAAGCAGTAAGGAATATATAGATTTTGTTTTAGACCAATGCATCGGTCTTTTTGAAAGAACTGTTTGAAGCAATGTATGCAGAATTGCCTGAACAGAAAGAGAGAAAAAGACAAAGATAAAGATACAGAATCGACAATAATCTATCAGATTGGAGCTTATAATGTTTGGATTGTTTTATGTGATGTTTTTTCTCGTAATTGTGATGTTTGTTTTCGTTTTCGTTAAGGGCATCGGCGAATGGGTAAGCAACAACAATTCACCGAGGTTATCGGCGGACGCGAAGATAGTGGATAAGCGCTCGTCAACACATCACCACCGCCATGCAAACGGTCATCACCATCACAGTCATTCTTACTATATCACCTTTGAAGTGCAGAGCGGCGACAGAATGGAGCTGAGCGTTCCGAGAAGCGAGTACGGTCTGCTTGTTGTTGGCGATGTGGGAGTGCTGTCATTTCAGGGAACACGCTTCCTCGGCTTTGAAAGAAAGATAAATTTTTCAAACGGAGAGTTTTAGTATGAAATGCCCGTATTGCGGTAAAGAAATGGAAAAGGGTTTGATACAAAGCCCAAACGAAATAGCATGGCTAAAGGGAGAGAAAAGAAAGCTGTTTACGAAAGCTTCTTTTTATGCGGACTCAGTATTGTTATCCGAGTTTTCCGCAATAAAGGGCTCTGCGGTTGTAGCTTATAACTGCTTTGAATGTAAAAAGATCGTGATAGATTATAACGCGTGAAGTAAAAAAACGATTATCAATGGAGAGAATTGATGATAAAGCGGATATTCTTCGACATTGGCTCAACACTCATTGACGAAACCGAAGCATACGATCATAGGGTGCGAGAAATGATTGCCGGCACCAGCATCGCTTTCAAGGAATTTGATGATGTACGTATTGCCCTCGCAAGGCAAGGGCTTGACGGTAATTCTGCCGCTATCAAACACTTCGGATTGACGAAAACCCCGTGGCACTCGGAGGATGAAGTTCCGTACTCCGATGCAAAAAAAACATTGGAGGCCCTTCGCGATAAAGGCTATAAACTTGGTGTTTTAGCAAACCAAAGCATCGGAATAGCAGAACGCTTGGAGGATTGGGGATTGTGCCAATATTTCGATGTAATTGTCGCATCCGCAGAAATTGGATGTGCTAAACCCGACAAAAGGATTTTTGAAAAGGCATTTGAACTTGCAAAGTGTTCGGCGGAGGAATGCGTTATGGTTGGGGACCGTCTTGATAATGACATTATACCCGCTAAAGCAATTGGAATGAAAACAGTTTGGGTTAAAAATGGTCTTGCAAAGTATCAGGGGGCGGAGCTTGGAGAGGGGGTTGCGGATTATCAAATTTGCTCGTTATCCGAATTGCTCAGCATTTATAGTGACACGAAGGTAAGGTAAAAAACATGGAATATCCAATATCGCTCTACTACGATACCGACCCAAACAATGTGAAAACGTTAGACTTGTGCCGAGGAGACGATGATTTTAGAAAAGTGCATATTGTTGATGATGGGCATCGTAAGCTTGTTGTAAAATATTTATCGAATACATTTAGCGATAAGCGCAGAATAGAAGGCTGGTTTGCCTTAATGAATGAATATCGCAAAATAGGGTTATATTGCCCTAATGTTGTTCCTAATCGCTACGGTGAATTGCTTCATTGTGATAATGTAGATGGGCGGGATTATTTCACTTATGCAGAAGAATACTCTGTTTATGAAACGGCAGAACAAATAGGTAAAGAAAAATTCAAAGACGCACAAGGATACGACTGTTTCACGCCGGATGTTTTGCGTTCTTTGGGGAAAATTGCATCAGCAGAATTGGATTTGTTGGATTTTCCTTCTGCATATTGTTTGCTTGAACCGTTTTGTGCTCCCGACACTACCGATGAGGCTACAGAATGTGCAATTGCGTTTGTAAATTACGTGCGCGATAATATTCCCTCATATTTAGCAAAAGCTGAGCGTCTGTTGAATATGTTCTACAAAAGACAAGAGGAATTGAGAGCAGTATACCATTTGTTACCGACATCCTGCTTTCAAGCTGACTTGAATGATAGCAATATTCTTCTTGACAGTGATAATAATTTTGTTGGACTGATTGATTTTAATTTGTGTGGCAAAGAGCCGATTTTGAATTATGCAACGCGAGAGGCACTTTGGGGTATTTCGGATAACCGATTATATGGAGAGAAAGACAGCAGACTGTATTTTTATGACGAGAAATTAGATGATCTCAGAATCAACCTGTTTTTAGAGAATATAGGTTATATTCAAGAGACCTATAGCTTTAGTTCTGTTGAAAAAGATGTTTTTCCAATTCTTTTTCGCTACATAAATTCATTTTGGTGGTTCCATTTGGATGAGATCAAGCTGATAAAGGATGATGAAAAGAAGATAAATCTACTCTTTGATTGGTTAGAACACCAAATGACACGAGATGATATACAATTGCCGTAGTGAAGTTGTATGAAGGGAAAAACAGTTACAGTATGCGGTTCAATGCGATGTGCAGACAAAACGGCAGAGATAGCAGTATGATCGGAAATTGAGAAAGGCTATATTGTTTTATCACCATTTTCGCACGTGCTAACGAGGGATTTGACCGAAAACGAGAAACAACTACTTGGTAAATTACATCTTGCAAAAATAGAAATGAGCGATGTGGTTTTTGTTGTAAATGTCGGCGGCTATGTGGGGGATGCAGTAAAAAGGTAAATAGAGTATGCCGAGGCAAACTGTAAGGAAATAATGTTTTTGAAAGAGCATAGGTTATGATATATATAACAGGTGACACACACGGAAGAATAGAGCAGATCTGCGGAAATGAAGCGTTAAGCGCGCTCAGAGAGGGAGATCATCTGATAGTTTGCGGCGATTTCGGATTCGTTTTTGAAACGCACGGTACGATGAGCTTTTTTGCCGAATACGAGGATATTCAGCGTCTTGAGGCTTTGCCTTACAACGTGCTGTTCGTTGACGGAAATCATGAGAATTTCGAAAGATTGAACTCATATCCCGAGGAGATATGGAACGGCGGCAGGGTGCACAGAATAGGGAAGAATATCTTGCATCTTATGCGCGGTCAGGTCTTTGAAATAGAGGGAAAACGCATCTTCACAATGGGAGGTGCACACAGCATAGATAAGTACGTACGCACCGAGGGCATAAGCTGGTGGTGTGATGAAATACCAAACGAAAAAGAACTTGCAGAAGCAAAAGAAAATCTTGCCAAATACGGGAACACGGTCGATTGTGTTATAACCCATACTGCGCCATCGAATTTCGCTGCTGCGCTCGGATTCGATATATCGGATGACGAAATGCCGCTTACTGAGCTTCTTGATTGGATGCTTGAAAATATCACCTTCAGGCGCTGGTATTTCGGTCATTTCCACACGGACAGAAGAATAGATGATTCCGCTTTTGCAATGTTTAATTGCGTTGAACAGTATTAAAAACTGCAGAACGAACATCGTCAAGTCTGCGCCGTCCGCGAAGGATCTTCTTGAAAATTTGTTTGAAGCAATGAATAAGAAAATGCCTGAAACTAAGAAAGGGAAATGAATATGAAAGCGATCGTTTATACGTCCGACACGGGACACACCGCGGAATACGCAAAAATACTTGGCAACAAAACAGGGTTGCCCGTATATGCTCTAAGTGAAGCTGCAAAGCAATTATCAAATGGAACGGAGATCATATACCTCGGTTGGCTTTTTGCCAACAGTATTAAGGATTACAAAAAAGCAGTAAAAAAATTCAAAATATCAGCAATTTGTGCCGTAGGACTTTGTGATACCGGAACAGCGATCGCTGAGGTTAGAAAGGTTAACACTTTGCCTGATGCAATGCCGTTGTTCACTCTGCAAGGCGGCATGGACAAATCTAAGCTTTGCGGTATTTACAGATTTGCGATCAATATCCTCATAAAGGGGATTTCCTCAAAAAAATCACGCTCCATAGACGACGAACGGAAACTTGAGCTTTTATTGCACGATAAGAATTACGTGTGCGAAGAAAACACCGTGGATTTTATGGATTGGTATTGCAAGCGTTGAGACGCGAATTTAAAAGTATAATAAAAGCGAGAAACGAGTTTGTTTGTCGTTTGTGAAGAATACGATATCTTTCGCATAGAATGTAATAGTAATTATATGCGAGGTAATAATGAATCACAAATACAGCGGATTTGATCTTAACAGTATCTTGCGCAGATTGCCCGATGCAATGGCTTTTATAAAGGGCGGTGAGGAATATCCGCAGATAAACGGCAGTGTAAGATTTTATCGGACCCAAGTCGGAGTCTTGGTTGCGGCGGCAGTGATTAACTTGCCCGCTTCCGGCGGAATGTACGGAAACGGTATTTTTGCTTTTCACATACACGGCGGTGCTTCCTGTACGGGCGACGCTGCAGATCCGTTTGCGGATGCAGGTATACATTACGATGGTGCAGATCACCTTCACCCTCATCATGCCGGCGATATGCCTCCGCTATTTTCTGCAAACGGAACTGCCTTTCTTGCTTTTCTGACAGACCGTGTTAATGCTCAGGAAATAATCGGCAAAACCGTGATAATTCATGATATGCCCGATGATTTTACCACCCAGCCTTCAGGTAATGCAGGCAAAAAGATAGCCTGCGGGGAGATAATGGGGGTTAAACGGAATTAAATGTCATAACCAAAGGGGATGTAAAAAACTCTGTTTTTTTACATCCCCTTCATATTTTTCTGAAGTTCATTATCCTATGAAAAGTTTGATAATTTGAGTCATGGTAGTTGTGTGCGCCGTTTACGGCTGTGCGGCAGAGGAAGATGATGTCGTCGCCCTCTATCTCAAAATCAACGTACTGGAAGCCGATTTTACCGGGGTCTTCATTTCGTTTGTCAATAAGGTCGCATACAACGCTCCAGTTCTTGAGATCGCTTGAAGACATAAGCGACAAGAGATTCCGCCTTGTTTGCGGCTCGTCGAGTCTCCTTGTTGCAATAGAATAATACTTTCCGCTCTTTTTGTCTTTTTTTATCATGAATTTGGATAGATTGGCAGGAAAGTCAATAGCGTGAGAATAGGAGAGGGGGGCATCCGGATCGTTAGTGTTCACAAGATATGCGAGTATCTTTTTTTCTGAGGTCTGATATCGCATAAGATTATAAAGCTTGCCGTCGTTTGCTATGCAGAGCGTACCTTCGATATTTCCCTTGAAGCCGTCGCTTGCTGTGCCCTCCCAGTTTGGGTCGTATCTCAGCGGCTCGGAAAAATGCCAGCTATCGGGGTCGAGCAGATCTGCGTTCTCGTCGCACGACATGACCATTGTCGCGTGATAGTATTCCGTGTTTTTCCACGATCCCCATTCAAGCGTTCCGTAAAGCCTGCCTTTATAAACGAGCATATTCTGCGGGTTCTTGTGTACACCGCAGCTGCCGTTTTTGCCGTTAAGCCCGCGCAGCAGGGCAACGGGAGCGGAGAATGTTTTTCCACCGTCTGTGGATCTGCCGATAAACAGATCTCCGTATTCAGTGGAACAGGCAAGCATATAAAGCTCGCCCTTGTGTATAAACATCTTGCCCCAGAAGCAGGGCATGAGCTCGCTTACGTAATGCCAGGTCTCGCCGTCGTCATCCGATCTGTAAATAAGCGTAAGATTCTGCGGATATGCGCCCGCATAAACGTCCATCGAGGCAAGCAGATACCCTTCGGGGTGGCGTACAAGCGAAGGCGAGCAGAGGTATCTTCCCGAATAGGAATATACCTCATCTTCGGGGTGCAGATAATTTACCGCAATGCCAACGCTCTCTCCGCATCTTGCAAGACGAACTCGGCTTTTTTTGCCTTTTGCTTCAACGTATAATTCGTAATCCGTGTCCTTTTCAAGCCCCGTGATATCACATTCGGTTTTCCGCGTTTCGCAAAATAAAACGAAATCTCCGTTGCCGCGCTTACGGCAGAATACCTTGTAATTATCTTTAACAGCATCAAGCCATTCGATATGTATCGCGTTTGTTCTTGGCGCTATCCTGCAAACGTAAATGTCACCCGTTTCGTGGAAGAACGGCTTATACGGAGCATAGCTCCATAGTCTTTGCCCTTTCATTTGTGACCTCCCGAAAGATACGCTTCCAGCGAGTCGCTCGCGAGCTTCATCTGCTTCATACAGCTTTTTGCGTAATGCGTAAGTTCCTCGCTATTTCTGTTTCGTGCGATGTTTTCTGTGAGAATACCGCAGAGATTCATATGATACTTTGCGGTGAGAGGATAGGGAAGACCGCCCTCGGTAAAGCCGAATGTGCCGATAAATGACTGAATAAGTCCTGCCTTTTCGGGCTCTTTTTCAAAGTTGTTTCCAAGCCAAGCGTACAGCGCGGGATGGTAGTTGCACATAATGCCGCAGTAGCCGTCCGCGCCCATTCGGAGGCTTTCAAGCAGTGTCTGGCAGTTTGCGTTAAGAAGTTTGAATTTGCTTCCCTCAAGTATCTCCAGCCTTCTGCCTATTTCTGCTGCATCGCAGCAGGTATCCTTCATATATTCGAATCTGTCTGTTGAAAGGCACCATTCAAGTATTCTGGGTGAAACGAGTCTTTTGTACGGATAAGGACATTCATAAAGGCCGAGAGGAATATCATTCGGAAGCTTTTCGATAAGGGCTTCGGCGTTTCTTATAAAGACGTCATCACCCTCGTTTTTTTGGTCCAACCGGTTTGTGATAAGTATCAGCGCATCTGTGCCGGACTCTGCAACAGCGCAAAGCTCCTCTGCCTGTGTTTCGATAGTGTCGGATGTGTGTCCTGAAGAAACAATGGTGAAACGTCTTCCGCTTTTCTTTTCAAGCTCTTTTGCTCGCTTGTATACGATGGAATTCAGCTTTGCCTTCTCATCAAGCGAAAGGTAGAATATCTCGCTTGATTGGCAAACGGCAAAGATGCCGTCGAGTCCGTTTTCAAAATACCAGTCGACATACTTTTCGGCGGTTTCATAATCCACGCTTCCGTCTGCATTATACGGGGTAATCATTGTGGTAAATATATTCATAATTTCACCTCGCTTTTATACATTTTAGCACATCAGCAATATACTGTCAACAATAATAGGGCGGTCCTAAGACCGCCCTATTATCAGGGGCTGAGCAATTCCGGAAGCTGTTCAAGCATAGTTGTAAGAAAAATGCCGTACCCGCTTGTCGGATCGTTTACCATAACGTGAGTTACGGCACCAACAAGCTTTCCGTTTTGCATAATGGGTGAGCCGCTCATTCCCTGGACTATTCCGCCCGTTCTTTCGATAAGTGCAGGATCGGTGACCTTAATTGCAAACCCCTTTTCGGTCACGGCTCTCGGTTCAAAAACAGTAGTTATTTCGATCTCATACTCCCTCGGGCCGTCCTCTCCGAGTGTGGAAATTACCGTTGCTTTGCCTGCCTTGAGTTCGCTCGGAGAAGCAACCTCGGTAGGACCGTACAAAGCGCATCGGGGAATATCGGCGTACAGACCGAAAACACCCGCGCGGGTGTTAGCGCTGATACGCCCCGTGTGCAATGCCTTGAACGCTCCGCGTATCTCGCCGGGAGCGCCCGAGGTCCCTTTTTTTATACCTTTGATCTCCACTTCGCATACCTGACCGTAAGACATAGGTGCAAGCTCGCCGTTTTCCTTACAGCATATGCCGTGCCCAAGTCCTCCGAAGGTACCGCTTTCGGTCATAAACGTAACGGTGCCTATTCCTGCGGAACTGTTTCGTACGGTTATTCCTATACGGTATTCATTTTCCTGCTGTTTTGGAATTACTGTTGCAGAGGCATCGGTGCCGTTTCTTCGGTATTTCACTGTGATCGCAGATCCGTTTGATGCTTTTATTAACTCTGCAAGCTGCTCCGGAGTTTTAACCGCCTCTCCGTTTAAGGATATGATACAATCTCCGGCGCGGAGTCCGCAGAGTTTGGCAGGGCAATCGGCTTCTTCGGACACCTCAGATATCATTACCAGGGGGTATGACAGCTTGGCTCCGAAGGTCATACCGCCGGGGATGAGCATTTGCTTTCCCGTTGGCTCTGCGGCGTCCGCGGGAAGGGAACAGAAGAGCATAAACGCGCAAGCGATCATAGCTGCGCAGAAGACGGAACGATGTCTTCTGTTCTTTTGTTTTTTGTGTGTTCTTTGCATATTTTTGCCTTGTCGGCATTCCCCCGGTTTATTGCGGAAAGCGATTGCGTTTCCGCCTTTTTAATTTGCTCAGAACATTCGCTCTTATGTGTGTTAAAAATGCGAATACTTCCTAGAATCTGTAAAAATCATTTTAATTTTCTTGATTTGTTCACATTGCGGTGATAAAATAAATTCTATAATTACAGATAGAAGGTGCACCTATGAAAAAGCTTTTTAAGTACCTTAAACCGTATTGGTTTATCGCGCTTCTGTCCCCGCTTTTGATGATAGGCGAGGTCGTTGTTGACCTCATGCAGCCGGAGCTTATGAGCGATATCGTCGATATCGGTATCTTCGGCGGAGATATGGATTTTATTATCTCCACGGGCGTGAAGATGTTTCTGCTCGTTGTGATAGGAGGATGCTTCGGCATTGCCTGCTCATATACCGCCACAAGCGCTGCACAGCGTTTCGGTAAGGATCTGCGTGTGGACGCTTATGCAAAGGTAATGTCTCTCTCCGCTGAGCAGACGGATAAGTTTACCACGGGAAGTCTTGTCACAAGACTTTCAAACGATATCTCCATGGTACAGGAAGTAGTTTCTATGCTTCTGCGCATGCTCGTTCGAGCGCCGATATTCTTTGCGGGCGGTATAGTTATGGCTCTCTCGCAGAACGTTAATTTCGGTCTTGTGCTGATAGTTTCTCTTCCGGTAATGGTGTTTCTCATTGTTACAATAATGCGCAAGGCAACGCCGATGTTCTCTCAGGTTCAGACAAAGCTTGATAAAGTGAATTCCGTTGTGCGTGAAAACGTCGGCGGTGCAAGGGTTGTAAAGGCATACGTGCGCGAGGAAGCGGAAAATGCCCGCTTTGAGGATGCCAACTCTGATTTGATGTGTATGAATATCCGTGTTCAGCGCATAATGGCACTTACAAATCCGCTTATTATGATAATCCTTAACCTTTCCGTTTGCGCAATTATCTTTATCGGCGGAAAGGAAGCAGAAGCCCAGCGCATGATGCCCGGTGATATTATGGCGGCAATAACCTATACAACAATGATCCTATCATCCGTTATGATGATAGGCACTTCCTTTATCTTCATTTCCCGTGCCTCGGCAAGTGCAAAACGCATCAATGATGTGCTTGAATGCATTCCCGTTATTTGTGACGGCGGGGTGCGCGCCGAAAAGTTTGAAGGAAAGATAGAATTCAAAAATGTCAGCTTCCGTTACCCAGGCGCCGCCGGACGGGGTGTGCTTAATTGTATCGATCTCACTGTAGATCCCGGCGAGACCGTTGCGGTTATTGGTGCTACGGGATGCGGAAAATCCACCCTTGCATCCCTTATACCTCGTTTTTACGATGCGGTTGAAGGGGAAGTGCTTGTTGACGGTATAAACGTTAAGGATTATGACCTTGATTGTCTGCGTTCAAATATCGGATACGTTATGCAGAAATCCGAGCTTTTTTCCGATACGGTAAAAAACAATATTCTTTGGGGTAAGCCGGATGCGTGTGAGGATGAGGTGCGCGATGCTGCAAGAATAGCTCAGGCAGATGATTTTGTATCTGCTATGCCCGAAGGATATGAAACCTACATAGCAGAAAAGGGTGCGTCCCTCTCCGGAGGTCAGAAGCAGCGTCTATCCATTGCAAGGGCAATGGTAAGAAAGCCTAAAATTCTTATTCTTGACGACAGCACGTCCGCCCTTGATCTTGAAACCGAAGCAAGGCTAAGAAAAGCGCTGCGCGAGGCGCTCTCTGATACTACCGTAATACTCATAGCACAGCGTATAGCGAGTGTAAGAAATGCCGATAGAATAGCAGTTCTTGAAAACGGCTCGATTATTGCCTGCGATAAGCACGATAATTTGATGAGCAGCTGCGCAGTTTACCGTGATATCTACAATTCTCAGACAAAGGGAGGTGACGCACAGTGAACGGACCAATGAGAGGCCCGGGCGGTCCCGGCGGCCCCGGAGGACCCGGCAGAGGCGGTCCCGGCGGCAAAGGCGGCGGTATGATGGGTGCGCGTATGAACGGCGAAAAGCCAAAACAGCTCAAGCGCACTCTTGGCAGACTTTTCCGTTATATAGGGAAAAGCAAGTTGATGCTTCTCGGTGTGCTTGCAGCGACATTGTGCGTTACCGTTGCCGACCTTATCGGCCCCGCGCTTCAGGGCGAGGCAATAAAGACCATAGTTTATGACGAGGCAACCAAGCATATCTCTGTAAACTTTACCCGTCTTATCGCTTTGCTTGGCGGTATGGCGGCAGTGTATGCTTTATCTTCTGCATTTGGCTATCTTCAGAGCGTTATTTCCGCAAAACTTTCGCAGACAACGGTGCATATGCTTCGCCGCGATCTCTTTAAAAAGATATCCAAGCTTCCGATAAAATATACGGACACGCACAGCCACGGCGACATTATGAGCCGTATGACAAACGACGTTGAGAACGTGTCGAACACCATCTCTCAGTCCGTCGCTTCGCTTATGTCAAGCCTGCTTACACTTATCGGAGCCTTTGCAATGATGCTGCGATACAGCTGGCAGCTTACGCTTATCGCTATGGTAACTATCCCGCTTACAATTTTTATTTCTTCGTATCTTGCAAAGTTTATGCGCAAATACTATAAGCGTCAGCAGCAGCTTCTTGGTGAGCTGAACGGTAAAACGGAAGAAATGGTAACGGGTTACAAGACCGTTATGGCTTACGGCAGGGAAGAAGCGGCGATAGCGGATTTTGCCGTAACGAGCGAGGAATACAAGAAGGTCGGCATTAAGGCACGCACGCTCGGAGGTCTTATGGGACCTGTGATGAACGTAATAGGAAATCTGCAATATCTTGTTCTTGCGACTGCGGGCGGACTTTTTGCAATAAAGGGAGTGCTTCGTATAGGTGATATCCACTCTGTTCTTCAGTACTCCAAAAAGTTTACACGTCCCGTAAATGAGGTCGCAAACCAGTACGCGCAGATACTTACTGCGCTTGCGGGCGCCGAACGCATCTTCGATATGCTGGATACAGAGGACGAGATAGATAACGGCACCGTTTCGACCCCTGAGGAAAACGTATCCGGTAACGTTTGCTTTAATGACGTTCATTTTTCCTACGTGCCTGACAAGCCAGTCCTTAGGGGACTTGATCTTACGGTAAGTCCCGGTCAGAAGATCGCTATCGTAGGCGCCACAGGCTCCGGAAAGACAACGGTAGTAAATCTGCTTACCCGTTTTTATGAGACAGATTCCGGAACCATTACACTCGACGGAGTTGATATCCGCGAAATACCTAAGAAGGATCTTCGCGGCTGTATCGGTATGGTTCTGCAGGATACGGTTCTGTTTGCCGACACGATTGAGGCAAACATCCGCATGGGCAAGAAGGAGGCAAGCGAGGAAGAACTGAAAAATGCCGCAAGCGTTGCCCATGCCGCGGATTTCATTGAGCGCTTGCCGGATGGATATTCCACGGTCCTGGCCGAGGGTGGAAGCAATCTGAGCCAAGGTCAGCGTCAGCTGCTCTCCATTGCGCGCGCCGTTCTTAATGACCCTAAGATCCTCATACTTGACGAAGCAACTTCAAGCGTTGACACACGTACCGAAAAACACATTCAGGACGCGCTTAACAAGCTGATGGAGGGAAGAACGGCAATAATTATTGCTCACCGTCTTTCTACCATTATTGACTCGGATATGATCGTGGTTATAAGCAACGGAACTGTTGCTGAATGCGGCACTCATGATACCTTGCTTGCCGCGGGAGGAGAGTACGCAAAGCTTTACCGCAATCAGTATGCAGGCATCGAAACCTGAGAAAATTTTACAATACTCTTGCAATAGCTTTTTGGGTATGTTAGAATATTCTCGGATAACTGCTGGATAACGCATTATTACTAATCTCTGCGGCAATGCCGCATTTTGGAGGATCTCTTGATAATTGCACTTGAGGAAGCACGCCACGAGCTTATCTCCTATCGTGAAAAGATAGCAGAGCTTGGCAGTGCGCTTAGAATAGAAGGCGAAAAGATAGAGCTCGAGGAGCTTGAAAAGCTGACACTTGCCGATAATTTCTGGGGAGACCAGGAAAATTCGGGAAAAGTGCTTCAGTCGATCAAAAGAAAAAAGGATAAGATTGAAGCTTACGAAAATCTCTGTGTAAAGCTGGAGGATGCGATCACTCTTGCCGAGATGGCAATAGAGGAAAATGACGAAAGCTTTGTCGAAGAGGTTCAAAAAGAGCTTGCGGAGATAAACGCAGAAGAGGAAAAGAGACGTATAGAAGCGCTCCTTTCCGGGGAATATGACCGCAACAACGCTATCATTTCTTTCCATCCTGGAGCCGGCGGAACTGAGGCTCAGGACTGGGCGCTTATGCTTTACCGTCTTTACACCCGTTGGGGAGAAAAACACGGCTATACAGTAAAGCTTATCGACTGGCTGGACGGCGAAGAAGCGGGTCTCAAGAGCGCTACCATCACTATTGAAGGTGAAAACGCTTACGGTTACCTCAAGAGCGAGAACGGAGTGCACCGTCTTGTACGCGTATCCCCCTTCGACTCCTCCGGACGCAGACATACTTCGTTTGCATCTGTTGAGGTAATGCCGGAGTTTGAGGATGACGGTAAGATCGAGCTGAAGGACGAGGATCTCGAGATCACCGCGCACCGTTCAAGCGGAGCGGGCGGTCAGCACGTTAACAAGACAGACTCCGCTATCCGCATAGTACACAAGCCTACTGGTATAGTTGTCGGCTGTCAGACGGAAAGAAGCCAGCTTCAGAACAAGGAAACTGCACTTCGTATGCTCCGTTCCAAGCTTATGGAGATCAAGGCGCGCGAAAAGCTTGATAAAATTGAG
>JAZQJQ010000109.1:0-11653 GCA_045541735.1 Eubacteriales bacterium | reverse complement strand
TAATTCGAAGGTTCGTGACGTTCAGGTAGTTGGTGTCCCTGATGAAAGATACGGTGAATAATGTTGTGCGTGGATTATCCTTCACAAGGGCGAAACTGCCGACGAAAACGAAATGAAGGAATTTGGTAATGCTTCCATTGCAAGACATAAAGTCCCGAGATATTTTATGTTTGTGGATGAATTCCCGATGAACGCAGCAGGTAAAATACTCAAGTACAAAATGCGTGATGAATCAGCCGAAAAGTTAGGTTTGAAAAAATAATTTGGACTTTTTGAGAGGCGATGAATCAAATGAAAAAATACAAAATAATAGATGCTCACTGCCATATATATCCTGACAAGATTGCTGAAAAGGCGGCCGCGGCCACCTGCGATTTTTACGAAGGTCTTGGCTCTACTCTTGATGGCACAGTGTCTACTTTGTCAAAAGAAGCGGATATTGCCGGAATTGAGCACTGTATAGTGCAGTCTGTTGCCACTACACCGAAGCAGGTTTCAAGCATAAATAACTTCATCGCAACCGCTGTTGCCGAAAGTGATGGTAAATTCACCGGCTTGGGAACACTCCATCCCGACAGTGAAGATGTGAAAGCAGATGTTGATGAAATAATTAACCTCGGTTTAAAAGGCGTAAAGCTTCACCCTGATATACAGCAGTTTAAAATAGATGATTACCGTATGCTTAAAATTTATGAGCTTTGCGAAGGTAAGCTCCCTATTCTTATCCATACTGGAGACCGTCGTTATGACTACTCTAATCCAAACAGAATGATGCCAATACTTGATATTTATAAAGATTTGACAGTTATAGGAGCGCATTTTGGAGGTTGGTCTATCTGGGAAGATGCTACGGAAAAACTTTGTAAATACGAAAACTTTTATGTGGATTGCTCATCCTCTTTTTATGCAATGCCGCCTGAAAAAGCAAAGGAGCTTATTATGGCGTACGGAACCGAGCGTGTATTGTTTGGAACGGACTACCCTATGTGGAAGCCTGAAGACGAAATCAAAAGGTTTATGCAGATAGACCTTACTGATGAGCAACGGGAGGATATTCTTTATAACAATACAGCAAGGCTATTTGATATACAATAAATTCAGGGCGTGTCTCAAAAACGAGGCACGCCCTTTAAAACGTTTTATTAGCGGGTAAATTCGGTTTCTATTATATAGTCAATATATGTTTTAAGACTTTTGGATAGCCATTTGTTTTTATGGTAGATAAGCTGTTTCCAAATATCAATGTTAACGTCGGTCACATCGAGGTAGCAAAGCTTACCGGAACGTACTAATTCATTGGTTACAAAGTCCGGGAGATAAGAGATCATATTACTTTCAGCTAAGATGCGGGTAATAATGTCGGTTCTTCCGATCTCGAGAACCGGCGTAATATTTACGGAACGCTTAGCAAGCTCTTTATCAAGCACGCGTCTGTATCCTTGTCCGTTCTCAGTCAAAATAAAAGGTTCGTTTTCAATTTCTTTGATTTTTATGTCCTTTATGTTTGCAAATCTTGATCTCGAATTAGTAACAAAATGCATAGACAAGGCTTCTTCTTTAGCAATTACGTAATCCTTTCGGTATGCGTGGCTGTCGAGTGTAATTATTGCATCCGCTTCATTGTGGTCAAGCATATCGAACATCACGGACGTATCTGCGTTTGTGATCTTGAGCGAGATAGAAGGGTATCTTTTGTGAAAGTCTATGTAATGAGAGTGGATCATTTCTTCGCATACAGAGTCGGGTGTTACAATGTGTATGTGTCCGCTGCAGTTTTCTGAATTAGTAAGACTTTCTTTGAACTCATCAGTCAGCTCTATTACGCGGTGAGCATAAGATAGAAGCTCTCGACCGCGCTCTGTAAGCGTGATAGTGTGATTGATGCGCTCAAATAAAAGACATCCGAGTTCGTCCTCAAGCTGCTTTATCTGGAATGAGACTGTAGACTGCGAATAACCTGCTTGTTCCGCCGCTTTTGTAAAGCTTCCTACCTCTGCTACGTTTATAAAAGTGATTAGATTCCTGAGCTCCAATGCGTGCCCTCCTTTGATCGAAATTATCGATAATAATTATCAAAACCATTCGCTTGACTAATGTAGAAAATATTATATAATAGAGAAGTATTAAAAAACAAGTCCTTTAAGTAATTTTTTTGAATACAAAAACAGCATCAAATATTCTTTTGGGGCGAAGACGATTCGGAGGTTAAGTAATGACAAACACACAAATTTACACTCTCATTGCTCTTGCGGTTTACGCAATTGCGATGGTGCTTATAGGCTGTATCAGCTACGGCCGATCAAAAACGCTTGACGGTTTTTTGATCGGCGGCAGAAAGATTGGTGCATGGGTAACAGCTTTTGCTTACGGCACTACATATTTCTCCGCAGTTGTTTTCGTGGGTTATGCAGGTCAGCACGGTTGGAATATAGGGATCGGTGCAATTTGGATCGGTATAGGTAATGCGGTACTCGGTTGCCTGCTTTCCTGGTTTTTGTTTGCAAACAAAACAAGAAAGATGACTAAAAAGCTAAATGCAAGAACTATGCCTGACTATTTTGAAAAGAGATATGCTTCTAAGGGCTTGAAAATACTTGCTGCGGCAATCATCTTCATTTTCCTCGTTCCTTACTCCGCGGCCGTTTACAAAGGGCTTGGTTCTCTTTTCAGTGCAGTATTTCCCGGAGTTGAGACTTGGGTCTGGATGCTGATCATTGCTTGTTTGACCGCAATTTATCTCGTAGCCGGCGGTTATGTTGCTACTGCATATACGGATCTTGTTCAGGGAATAATAATGATAGTTGGCGTAATTTGTCTTACTTTAGCTGTACTTTCTCATGATTCTGTTGGCGGGCTTGTAGGCCTTATGGAGAATCTTTCAAATTTCGAGTCGCTCCCCGGTGATCCAAATCCTGTTACTGCTGAGCAGCTTACAAATATTTTTGGAGGTTCTGCCTTTAAATTCTTGTGCTTCAATATTATGCTTACCAGCTTCGGTACTTGGGGTCTTCCTCAGATGATCGGTAAGTTCTACGCGATCAAGGATACTGCGGCTATAAAGCGCGGAACCATCATTTCCACGATCTTCTGCATTATTATAGGTTGCGGTGCGTACCTTATCGGCAGTACGTCCCGACTTATCCTCGGCGGTGTTCTCCCCGAAGGCGGAATCGACTCTGTTATTCCTGCGGTATTGATAGAAGTGCTCAGCGGCGGAACTTTTGGTATCATACTTTTCGCCGTTATTATGATCCTTCTCCTTTCAGCATCTATGTCAACTCTTCAAGCTGTGGTTCTTACTTCTGCTTCAGCAGTAGCGGTAGACCTCATCCCCGCAGTAAGAAAGAAGACTGTTTCTGAGAAGAAGCAAATGCTTCTTACGAGAACTCTTTGTCTCGTCTTCGTAGGTTGCTCGTTCGTTTTTGCAACACAGAATATTCCGATTATCGTCAGCTTGATGTCTTTCTCTTGGGGAGTAGTTTCCGGATGCTTCATCGGCCCCTACATTTGGGGACTCTTCTCAAAGAAGATCACCAGGATCGGAGCTTATGCCGGTATTCTTTCCGGCCTTCTCACCGTTGGCGGAGCAACGCTTGTAATTTCATTAACCTCAGGATTCCAAGTTGCGGCTTCCAAGTCTCCGGAAATGGGCGTCGCGGCTATGGCGATCTCCTTTGTGGTCGTTCCTTTAGTAAGCCTTCTAAAAAGGAATAGGGAATCTGATAAGGCGCGAGTTGATGATATCTTTGCTTGCTATAACGAAGACTAAGTTGAATATTGAAAAAACTCTGCTTAGGCAGGGTTTTTTCGTTTTAGAGACAAAATCTGTATTTATATTTACTTTGTTGATTATGTGTGATATCATAAAATATAATTATTAGTCAGATCGAGGAATGAGCGTGGATAATAAAAAACGTTGCTCCTGGTGTAATTTGAAAAATCCGGTATACGTTGAATATCACGACAAGGAATGGTGTACTCCGAATTTTGATGATAAGTACCTTTATGAGATGCTGATACTTGAATCGTTCCAAGCAGGTCTTTCATGGGAGTGCGTTCTCAACAAACGCGAAGCTTTCAGAGAGGCTTTCGATGGTTTTGATATCGATAAGGTCTGTTTGTACGGTGAAGACAAAATTATCGACTTGTTAAATAATAAGGGCATAATCAGAAACAGCCTTAAAATCAAGGCTTCCATCAATAATAGTCGGATTTTTAAAGATATAGCTCAAGAATACGGTACATTTTACGGTTATTTGAGGTTTTTCACTGGAGATAAAACTTTTTTCGAAACTAATAAAACTACAAACTCACTTTCCGAAGCGATATCTTCTGACCTCAGAAGACGAGGAATGACATTTGTCGGATCGACGATAATCTATTCATTTTTACAAGCGGTAGGGATCATATACTCGCACGATGAAGCATGTTTTTTGTATAAGGACGGTGCATGCCTATGAATCATATTGAACTCGAATCTCGGTTAAGACAAAGAATTAAAATTCGCAGATTGAGTTTAGGTATTGCGACAGCGGTTTTTCTTGCGGTTTTTCTCATTTTCTTCATTGCTTATTATCTCAGCGGAGAGGTTACTGTTACCGGCTGGGGACCGTTTGAGTACCGATCTGTTGAATATAACGACAGTTATTTATGGGGAGTATTGCTCGGACTGGTCGTTTTTATTAACTCGATTATCCTATTTATTATCGATCTTGTATCGTCAAAGTTCAAAACTGTTGAGATTTCCGGTGAATATATCACCTTTTACAGGGGGCTTATTCACGTTAGTCTCTATATAAACGGTGAGAGAGCTGACAGTCTGTCTTTCTTTAACTATTACCTTGAAGCAAGCTTGAAAAACGGAATCAAAGTAAACGTTGCCGTAGGGAAATGGTCTGCACATATGTCATTCACAAACGGTTATCCGCCGATAGATCTTTAACGGAGTTTACTCTTTTAATTGCAAATAATTCCTGTTTTTTAATAATTTATGTTTTTTAACGATTATCGGTTGAAATTTGTAACGTTTTTTGATAAAATCAATGAGTATATATCTTTTCACTTTCGGAGGTAAAAATGACTGAGATATTACGCGAAAACGATCTGAATTTAATTGTTTGCGGCGGAGGTAAAGCTGCCGAGATCGTGCCCTTTGAAGGCGCGGAGGATAGCTTTATACGTATAAACGAGCTTGCTTTCCTCTGGAAACGCACCACTGCGCTTCCTACCGTACATATGCGTATGGAGCTTCTGACCGTAAAGAAACCTAATTTCACAATGATTCCTTCAATAAGCTACAACGGCAACGGATGGGGAACTACGCCTGAGTACGTTGGCGATAGGGCTGAGGACGGTACTCCCTGGACCTTTGCCTGGCATAGAGGAACCATTCCTTCCTGCACTTTTTCTGCAACCGACGAAGCTTGCGTTGCGATGATGACCGATATCGGCGAGGATACCGCTTGCTCGCTCTACCTTGATGGAGCCAGAGAAAGGCACGTTGTGATCTATCCCGAGGAAGAGCAGCCTAAGACCCTCCAGCGCCACTTCTGGGGTGAGGCATATCAGGGTGAGGGACAACCGCGCACCGAGTTTACCGCAATTATCCTTGCTTACCCTACCGAGGATAAGCCAATAAAGTATGATAGGCTTCTTGATTTCGCATGGCGCTATTACGGACACGCGATCAAAGCCCCGCGAACTCCTGAAAATCTTTATGATCTTGCTATCTCCTACTCGCGTTATCTTTACGAGGAAGAAAAAAACGGCTTCTGCGGTTTTACTATGGGATGCCAATGGCACCTTGCTCAGCATGCCTACATGAAAACTGTTAACCGCTTTGAAATAAGCTGGGTCGGTCAGTCTGCTTCAATGGCAAATGCAATGCTTTATCACTACTTAAAGACAGGCGATAAGGACGCGCTCAAGATGGGCATTGACGTTCACGATTCATGGATAAAATTCGGTACCCGACAAGACGGCCTAATAGATGCCCGCCTCGACTGGGATCCATGGCGCGACAGATATTACGCCGACGATTATACTCCCGATAAATGGAAGCTCGGTGAGAGCGCGTGCGAGAGCCACAAGGCGTTCGCTGGCAAAAAATTCCGCCGAGACGAGAACGGACAGATAAAGCTTGCTATTGATGCTTGCAACATCGGCGGCGCCGCTGACGGATATTTTGAGGGTTACGACCTTGCAAAAGAATGCGGAATCGACAAGCCTGAATATCTTGCTACTGCGTTCGGCATCTGCGATTTTGCAATCAGCACGCAGGACGTAAGCGGCAGATACGCAAAGAGCTGGGATTATGACGGTTCCATCCTTGCGGCTGACGGAACTATCGGTTGCTTCCTTGTGCTCCCGATGCTTACGGCATACAAGCGCTCTGGCGATAAGAAATATCTTGATTCCGCGCTTAAAGCATTCAATTTCTATTACAGCGCCTTGGAGCGCGACGGATTTACCACCGCGGGCGCGCTTGATACCTACTGTATAGATAAGGAGTCCTCAAGTCCGCTGCTCCGCGATGCACTTGCGCTTTACGATATTACGGGCGACGACAAGTACATCGAAGCCGCAAAGAACATTGCCTGGTATCTTTGCACCTGGCTTATGTATTATACTATCGAATATCCCAAGGACAGCCTTATCGGCTCTATGGGTTATGATACCTTCGGCTCTACCTCTGTAAGCACCGCGCATCAGGCTCTTGATCAATACGCTCTTCGCGACGTTTTGTCTTTCCTCCGTCTTGCCGAGCTTTCGGGTGAAGTTCATTGGAAGGAAAAAGCGCTTGCGTTCTATGCAAACGCCTGCCAATGCATTTCCGACGGAACGATGTATGTTAACCGCCGTGTAAGACCTGCAGGCGCGCAGGATGAGGCAATATTCCATACGAGATGGGGCCGTCACGGCGTTCCGCCTTTTAGCCCTTCTCAGTGGCTGCCTGCTTGGCCGAGCGCTTTCCGCCTAGAGATATTGCGCTTTACCGACGATTGGGATATACTGAGAAACGGACTTGATAAGATCCAAAATGCCATAGAGCACGTTAATTGATATGAAATCTGTCAGAAATATTTATAAAAAGGGAATAGGTCCGTCAAGCTCGCATACTATGGGTCCTGCTTTTGCCGCTCTTGATTTCCGTAAAAAGTTTTCGGATGCAGACTGTATTAAGGCCGAGCTTTTCGGTTCTCTCTCAAAGACCGGAAAAGGCCACGGTACAGACAGAGCGATCAGCGCCTCTATGGCACCCATTCCGACCGAGATTGTGTTTAACACAGAGGATTCTTTGCCGCTCGAGCACCCGAACACTCTGACCTTTACCGCGTTTAAGGACGGGAAGACACTCGGGGAATGTACGTATCTTTCTATCGGAGGCGGTGACATCCGCATTCCGGGTGATACTGAATTGCACCCTGCAGGCGTTTATCCAGAGAATACTTTTGCCGAGATAGCCGCTGTTTGCAAGGCTCGGAATATTCGCCTTTCCGACTACGTGTTTGAACATGAGGACGAAGGTTTTCGTGAGTTCTTGCACGACGTATGGTACACAATGTCCGCAGCGATACGCGAGGGACTTACGCATACGGGCGTACTTCCCGGCGGTCTTGAAGTAGAAAGAAAGGCTCAAAGGCTTTATAATCAAAAGCACATTGATGAAAGTCCTCAAACGAGAGAGAACCGGCTTGTTTGTTCCTATGCGTTTGCGGTCAGCGAACAGAACGCGGACTGCGGTCTTATCGTTACTGCTCCAACCTGCGGCTCCTGCGGCGTTGTTCCAGCTGTGCTGAAGTATATGGAAGAAAAAGACGCCTTTTCCGATGATGATATTATTCGAGCGCTTGCAGTTGGGGGACTTATTGGAGATCTTGTTGCAAGCAATGCGTCGGTAAGCGGTGCGGAGTGCGGCTGTCAGGCGGAGATAGGTACTGCTTGCTCTATGGCAGCGGCTGCGCTTGCCGAGCTTTTTGAAATGGGTATAGATCAGATAGAATATGCCGCTGAAATTTCTCTTGAACACCATCTGGGTCTGACTTGCGACCCGGTTTGCGGACTTGTTCAGATTCCGTGTATTGAGCGTAATGCCGTTGCGGCTATGCGTGCGATCAATGCGCTCAGCCTTGCAAACTTCTTATCTGACAGTCGTAAGATATCATTCGATATGGTCGTTGAAACAATGTATCAAACCGGCCGTGACCTGCATGGCATGTACCGAGAGACCTCAGAGGGCGGCCTTGCAAAACTTTACCGTCCTGCAGGGAATTAATCTTTATAAGCAATTGCTTAAATAAATAATTTTAGGAGAACAGTTATGAAAAAGATCATTGCACTTGTACTTTCCGTTTTACTTGTTGCATCTATGCTTGCATTTACCTCATGCGGCAAAGAGCCCACAGCATATGAGCTTATTTCCGCCGCAACCGAAAAAAGCGCAGCCCTTAAAGATATCGAGCTCGAACAGACGGTAAATATGAAGATGGATATGATGGGAATGTCAATGGATATTCCGATCAAAATGACACTCAAAGGCAAGGACATAGATTCGGATAACGCTATATATTATTCTCTTGTAAATACTACTATGATGGGTATGAGTGTTGATGCCGTTGTTTATATCGAAGGCGACGACGTTTACACCGTTACTATGGGCGAGGGATATAAGGTAAAAGGCGGTAAGCTTATCGATGAGTATGACATTTCAAAGGATCTTACGGCGGTATTCTTCTGCCCCGCTGAGAGTGTATTTGAAGGCGTTGAGGTCGTTAAAAACGAGGACGGCACACGCTCCGTCTCTCTTGTAATGACTCAGGAAGAATATATAAACGCATACCGCCCCTATTATGATTCTTTGATGGGAGAGGTCGGCCTTGGCGGAGATGCAACTCTTTCCGATATCAAGGTTACCGTCACCGTTGATTCCGATGGATATATATGCGGTTTTAAAATGAGCTGCGGCCTTTCCATGACAGTCACCGAGATGGGTATGGACGTACCCGTAACAGCTACTCTTGATACCGATATCAAATTTGTAAACATAGGCGGCAACGTTACCATCACTCCTCCTGAGGGATATCAGAGCTTTCCCGAGCTTGGCGTAGACGAAAAGTAATAACATCCGAACATAACAAGAAGCCGATACGTCAGTATCGGCTTCTTGTTATGAAGGACTATTATCTGCGTCTGATTAAGGCAATAACTGTGGCGGAAATAAGAATAACAACGAAAACAATTACGGAAACAATGATCATGTTGCTGTTTTTATTCGCAGGTTCGTTTGTGCCTGCTTCATTTCCGTGCTCCGGTTCTGTTGTGCTATCGTTACGCGGATCGGTCACACGATCGGTAATTGGTGCGGTTACCGCTTCGGTGAGAAGTTCGAATTTGACATCAGGATAAGCTTCTGCTGTTGAACCTTTATACCCGTAAAGTGTAATGTCTTCTGCATCGCGGAAAACTGCTCCGTCGAGAACCGCGTTTGGATTTTTGATAGTTACTTTTGTAAGGTAACGGCATTGAAAGAAAGCGGAAGAACCTATATATTCAACGCTTTCGGGGAGCTCAATTTGTTTAAGTTTTATGCAGTCCGCAAAAGCGTAAGATTCAATTCTTTGTACGGTGTTTGAAATCTTTATGCTTTCAAGCTCCTGAAATACGTCAAAAGCCCACGAACCGATAGACGTGATACCTTCCGTGATCGTAACGGATACAACGTATTTGGAATAATAAAGATGCCAAGGCGATTGGCCTTTTTTCCAATTTTCCATAGGACCGCTTCCGCTTATGACCAACTCTCCATCCGAGTAAAGTACCCAAACTGCATCATCGCCGCATTCGCCTTGGTCGAACACTTCCCGAAGAGGCTCAGCATCAAACGGAATAAATTTAGAACCATAAACCCCGCGCGAACACGCTTCGGCAGTAGACCCCTTGTATCCGTGGATCTCAAGACCGTTTGCGGTATAGTGGAAAACGTCGTGACCGTATATTGCATCTTTGCTGTAGATAGTAACGGTTTTAAGATTGGAGCAACTTTCAAAAGCGCTTTTTTCCATTTTTTTGAGAGTAGACGGTAATTCAAGTGCTTTTATACCCTTGCACATAGTAAACGCATTTTCCTTGATCTTTATAAGACCCTCATTCAGTTTGAGATCTCCCAGACCTGTGTACCAAAACGCATTGACACCGATAGTCGTAACTGTTTCGGAGAGATTAATGCTTGATAATTTTATAAAGTTAGCAAAAGCGCAATCACCAATAGTTGTAACACCTTTTTTAACGGTTAATGTCTTTATGCGGTCTAAGTAGGCATACCACGGAGTCAGCTTTGATGAGGTCCAGTCGGGCATAGGACCTTCTCCGGTGATCACCAGCTCGCCGTCGTTGTATAGCGTCCACTTCATATCTTCGCCGAGTTCTCCTTGCTCGGTTATTTCCGCTGCAGACACACGGTATAACGAAAGATGCGAAAATGCAAATAAGCATATCAGAATAATTGAAAGAAATCGGTTCCTCATACTGACTCCTTATAATATATTTGCTTTAATAATTATAGTCATTACAGTGGTTGAAGTAAATATATATACATAAAATTTACAATTTATTCAAATTAATAATTGCAAAACTTAATTTAATTGTTTTAAATTGTCTATTGAAAAAGGTCATAAAAAGTAGTAATATATGTATATCATAATAAGAAAGGCATTTTTATGAAGATCTTTCAGCCCAAATTGTTTTCTATCTTTAAGAATTACAGCGCAAAGAAAATGGTTTCCGACCTTGTTGCAGGGCTTATCGTAGCTATTATTGCTCTGCCTCTTTCCATCGCGCTTGCTATTGCTTCCGGTGTTTCTCCCGAAAAGGGATTGTACACCGCAATAGTTGCCGGTTTCGTGATCTCTTTCTTTGGCGGAAGCAGTGTCAATATTTCGGGTCCTACAGCCGCTTTTGCAACTATTGTCGCAGGTATAGTAGCCGCAAACGGTATAAGCGGTCTTGTTATTGCGACAATTATGGCTGGTATTATGCTTATCCTTATGGGGATATTCCGCTTCGGATCGCTTATAAAATACATACCATTTACTATCACTACCGGTTTTACTTCGGGTATAGCCATTACCATTGTTATTGGTCAGATCAAGGATTTTTTAGGTCTTACTTATCCCGAAGGTACAAACGCTATTGAGACTATTGATAAGCTTGAAGCCATCGGCAGAGCGTTTGGCACGCTTAATTGGCAGGCTGTGATCGTCGGTGCTTCCGCACTTCTTATCCTTATTGTTTGGTCTAAGATATCCAAAAAGATCCCGGGCTCGCTTGTTGCGGTTATAGCAGGAGTACTTATGGTAAAGCTTCTTGATATGGAAGTAAACACCATAGGAGATCTGTATTCAATATCACGCGATCTTCCCGCCCTGTCTATTCCGTCTATCAATTTCGATACAGTTCGCCAGCTGATCCCATCTGCATTCACCATTGCTATCCTTGCCGCTATCGAATCTCTTCTTTCATGCGTGGTTTCTGATGGAATGATAGGAGATAAGCATAATTCAAATACCGAGCTGATCGCCCAGGGGCTCGGTAACATTGCATCCGGCCTTTTTGGCGGTATACCGGCAACGGGTGCTATTGCCCGTACTGCCGCAAA
>JAZQJQ010000108.1:0-12000 GCA_045541735.1 Eubacteriales bacterium | reverse complement strand
AACAGAATTATTGACAGAAACACCACTATCCCCGTAAAGAAGAGCCAGATCTATTCCACCGCCGCAAATAACCAGACCTCTGTTGAGATCCACGTGCTTCAGGGTGAGCGCGAGATGGCGGCAGGTAATACCACGCTCGGACGCTTCAGCCTTGACGGAATTCCTCCGGCACCCCGCGGAGTGCCTCAGATCGAGGTCACCTTTGTTATCGACGCTAACGGTATCGTAAACGTTACCGCTTGCGATAAGGGTACCGGCAAGGAGCAGCATATCACCATCACCTCCTCCACCAATATGAGCGAGGCTGATATCGAGAAGGCTGTTAAGGATGCGGAGAAGTTCGCAGCCGAGGATAAGAAGCAGAAGGAAGCTGCCGAGACCAGAAACCGCGCCGACAGCCTTGTATATCAGGCTGAAAAGACCCTTGAAGAGGTCGGCGATAAGGTAAGCGAGGACGATAAGGCTCCCGTGCGTGAGGCAGTGGAGAAGCTCAAGAAGTCCCTTGAAGCTAATGATATTGACGCTATGAAGGCTGATTCCGAGGCTCTCGAGAAGGCGTTCTACGCAATAAGCGAGAAGCTTTACGCTCAGCAGGGCGGCGCTCAGGGCGCAGGCTTTGATCCCAACGCTCAGCAGGGCGCGGATGACACCGTATACGATGCCGATTTTGAGGATAAGACCGGCGATAACAAGTAATATTCAACGCAACAGAGGCAAACGGGTATCCCCTTGCCTCTTGTTTGCGGTTTATGACATAAGGTAGTTTTGCTATGGCTGATAAAAGAGATTATTATGAAGTGCTCGGAGTGGAGAAAAGCGCCACGGATTCCGAGATAAAAAAGGCTTACCACAAGCTTGCTAAGAAATATCACCCCGACGTTAATCCCGGTGATAAGGAGGCGGAGGTCAAGTTCAAGGAAGCAAACGAGGCATATGCCGTGCTCTCCGATTCCGATAAGCGCGCGAAGTACGATACCTACGGCCACGCAGCCTTTGACCCCGCGGCAGGCGGTGGAGACGGCGGCTTTGGCGGCTTTGGCGGCTTCGGTGATTTCGGCGGCTTTGGTGATATATTCTCCTCCTTCTTCGGCGGCGGAGCAAGCTCCGGCGGTGGAAGAAACGCACCTCAGCGCGGCGACGATATCGGCGTTCGCGTTACGCTTACGCTTGAAGAGGCAGCGTTCGGATGCAAGAAGGATATTACCTTTAACCGCATAGAGCGCTGCGGAGAATGCGGCGGAAGCGGTGCCGCAAAGGGCACTGCGGCAGAGACATGCAGCGAGTGCGGCGGAAGCGGTCAGGTAAGGGTCACACAGCGTACTATGCTCGGAATGATGCAGACGATGCAGCGCTGCTCCTCCTGCGGCGGTACCGGAAAGAAGATAAAAACACCTTGCACGAACTGTAATGCAAAGGGATACGTTAAGGTAAAGAAGACCTTCTCCGTCAATATTCCTGCAGGAATCGACGAAGGTCAGAAGATCATGCAGTCGGGCGAAGGAAATCACGGCAGAAACGGCGGCGGAAACGGAGACCTTTACGTTATCGTTTCGATCAAAGAGCATCCCGTGTTTGAACGTGACGGCAACGATCTTTACTGCATCGTTCCCGTAACCTTCCCTCAGGCGGCTCTCGGCGCTGAGCTTGATATACCTCAGCTCGACGGCACGACAGAGAAGTTTGAGCTTCCCGAGGGAACGCAGAACGGCGCAAGATTCACATTGCGCGGATGCGGTGTTAAGGGTGTAAGAAGCGCCCGCAAGGGAGATATGATAATTCAGATCCTCGTTGAGGTTCCGAAAAATCTTAACGCTGAACAGAAAAAGCTGCTTAACGCATTTGCGGAGAGCTGTAAGTCCGGTAATTACAATTCCGGTAAAAAGAAAAAGTTTTTCGGCAAATAAGCCGCGGAGACAGTTATGGAACAGCAGTGGACAGAACTTAAAGCGAGTGCAAGGGCAGAGCTTCTTGACATTCTTGTAGCGGTAATGAGCGTTATTGACCCCGCTCTTGTAATAGAGGATTACCGCGATATAGGCCCGGACCCCGTTTACGGAGAGCTTCTTGATGAGAGCATTCTGAACGCGGATAAAACAAAGTGCTCGGTCTCTCTCTATCTTCCTGCGGGAAGCGAGCAAGCGGCATATGCCGAGGATTTTATAAGAGGCAGGTTTGCCGCGCTTGGTGTGGATGCGGTGCTTGAAAGTACCGTTCATGGTCAGGGCGAATGGGAAAACAGCTGGAAAAAGTATTATCACGTTCAGCATATCGGCAAGGTAACGGTGCTCCCCGCTTGGGAGGAATATACCCCGAAGGAAGGAGAGGTTCTCGTTACAATGGACCCCGGTATGGCTTTCGGCACGGGAACTCATGAGACCACGCGCCTTGTTATCGGTATGCTCCAGGATTATATGTTCAAGGGTGCCAAGATGCTTGACGTCGGCACGGGAAGCGGGATACTTTCTATTGTAGCTTCCAAGCTCGGTGCGGACTTATGCGCCGCGTACGATCTTGATCCCGATGCCGTGAGAGTCGCTAAAGAAAATGCCGAAAAGAACGGTGTGGACAATATGGAATGCGGTGTTTCCGATCTTTTAAAATCCGTGACGGTGCCCGCCGGAGGATTTACACTCGTTTGTGCAAATATCGTTGCGGATATAATCGTGCGTATGCTGCCCGACCTCCATAACTATATGGCAAAGAATACCGTGTGTATCCTTTCCGGAATAATAGAAACTGCGGAGCAGCAAGTGCTTGACTGCCTTGCCGCCTGCGGTTACAGAATCGTTGAAAGACGTACGGAAAAGGACTGGGTGTGTCTCGCGGTCACCTTGAAATAGGTTGTTTTGGGCATTTTTACCCATTTTTCGTAAGGTTGAAAAAACAGTCGAAATTTTATCGGCTGTTTTTTTGCATATTTCGACGAAAACCTTTGACAAAACGGATTGTATGATGTATAATGTATCGGTATGAGTATGTCGATTGCATATCGGAGGCATTGATGCAAAGAATATTCTCAGGCGAGCCGATAGACGGAGGCGTTATAAGCATCTCGGGTGCCGATGCGCATCACCTTGCGCGCGTGCTTCGCATGAAGCCGGGCGAGGAGATAACCGTTTCGGATCCCGCAGGTTTTGACCATGTGTGCCGTATAGAATCGGTGAGCGGCGAATATGTTACCGCCGCAGTTATAAGCACTTTCGAAAACAGAACCGAGCCGCCTTACAGAGCAACTCTTTATCAAGGAATGCCTAAGGGCGACAAGTGTGACGTTATCGTGCAGAAGGCTGTGGAGCTGGGCGTTCATTCTGTCGTGTTCGGAGTAACTGAGAGATCCGTTGCAAGACCGGACGGTGCATCTCTTGCAAAAAAGACCGAAAGGCTTTGCAGAATATCCGAATCGGCGGCACAGCAAAGCGGAAGGGGATGTATTCCCACCGTCAGCTCAGTGGGTGGATTTGCCGAAATGCTTCAAAAGGCGGGGAAAGCTGATATTGCGCTCTTCTGTTATGAAGGCGGGGGAGAGAATATATCGGATATATTTTCCGCTGTGGGTGACGAGGTGCGCTGTAAAAAGCAATTTACGGTCGCGGTCCTTATCGGTCCGGAGGGCGGATTCTCGCAAAAAGAAGCGGATGCCGCAAGGGATGCGGGACTTCGCTTCTGTTCACTCGGGGCAAGGATACTGAGAACAGAGACAGCAGGCAGCCACGTGCTTTCCTGCATCGCATACGAATTTGATAAATAATTGAGAGGCGTTAATATGAGCATCAACGACGTAATAAATAAAAAGGACGTAACGGCGAAGAAAGCAAAGATCAGCGGTACGGATTTCATATTCTACCGCATAATGGCGCTCTTTGCCGTTTTAGTGGCGTATATAATATTTGAGCTTTGTGCGCACAATGGCGGTGCAAACCTGATTGCTATGTATAACGCATCAGTAATATCGGCAGTTGTCTTTGCGCTTGCAGCCGCTGCATTTCTTGTTGTTCGCGTCATTGTTAAAAAACGCGGAGCATTAGGCTCCGGCAAGGTCCTTTCAGCCGGATTTATAGCTTGCGTTTGTGCAGCGCTTTCCGTGTTTTTGGGGTTGTCTTTCCATATCAGCGAGAGCGGTGCGCTCATAATAATCGCTTTTGCAGCGGTTGCGCTCGTCTTCGTGGGATATTCTTTCTCCCGCGATTTCTTCCTTCTCTCTGTTGTTACCGTTGTTTCTCTCGTGCTTTCTCTTTGGCCCAGACTTTTTATATACAACGGCGGCATCTTTAAGATCATTGCCGATTACGGTTCCGTTGCGGTGTCCTTTGTGCTCTGCGCCGCATTCTGTGTGCTTGCGCTTGTAGCGTGCTACGGAAAAAGTGCAAAGTTTTCCCGTTGGTTCTTCAATCTAGGTTACGTTCGCCTCTACCCTCTATACATTCTTCCGGCGGCAGGCTTTGCCGTTTCTCTCGTAAGACTCTTTGCTCCCGCGATACTCTCCTACGCGATCGTATTTACAGTTGTTATGTATATGATCTTCCTCGTTATGTACGCATTTGATTCGGCAAAATAATTGCATTTCTCGAAAAATTGACCCAATATTGCCAAATTACCGTTTGTAAATTGTTAAAAATATCGAATTCCCTATTGATATTCGACAAAAAATAAGATACAATATCGGTAAGAATGGACAATCAGACACTATTTTAATTGAAAAATAGAAAGGAAAGCTATGTGCAAATTGCTCATAGCGGGAGGCCGAGTATGTCAAACAGACTGTTTCAGGGTGTAATTCATCAGATGAAAGATGCGATAGACCGAGTTATCGGAGTTATCGATGAAAATGGAGTCATTATCGCCTGCAGTGAGCTTCAGAAGATAGGAGAGCAGAAGCGCGACGTGCGCGAGGAACTTTCCTATACCGGAGAGGCACTTATTCTTGACGGTGCTACATACCGCCCTATCGGCAACACTACCAGAATAGAGAATATCGTATTTGTTGAAGGTGAGGACAAGCTTGCGGACAGACTCAGCTCCGTGCTTGCTATATCCCTTGCAAATATCAAAAACCTTTATGACGAGAAGTACGACAAATGCTCTTTTATAAAGAATATCATTCTCGATAATATCCTTCCGAGCGATATTTATATGAAGAGCAAGGAGCTTAGATTCAATTCCGATGAGCTTCGCGTTATATATCTTGTCAAGTTCAACGGCAAGACGGATATGATGCCCTACGAAATGATGCAGAGTATGTTCCCCGATAAGAACAGAGACTACGTCATCAGCGTCGGCGAGCACGATATAGTGCTTGTTCACGAGCTTAAAAACACCTACTCCTTAAAGGATATCGAAAAGCTTGCTGTAAGCGTATCGGAGACTCTTTCCTCTGAGTTCTATTGCCGAGTTTCCATAGGAATCAGTACCGTTGTTGATAATATCAAGGATCTTGCAAAGGCCTATAAGGAGGCGCAGATCGCTATTGAGGTCGGCAAAGTATTCGATATGGAAAAGAATATCGTAAGCTACGAGAACCTCGGTATAGGCAGACTCATATACCAGCTTCCAACCACGCTTTGCGAGATATTCCTTCAGGAGGTCTTCAAGAAAGGATCCCTTGAGTCACTTGACCGCGAGACGCTTATGACCGTTCAGTGCTTCTTCGAGAACAATCTGAACGTATCCGAGACCTCGAGAAAGCTTTTCGTACATAGAAACACCCTTGTTTACAGACTTGAAAAGATCCGTAAGATAACCGGACTTGATCTGCGCGAATTTGAGCACGCGATCACATTTAAGGTTGCTCTTATGGTTAAAAAGTATCTGACCTCTAAGCCCGCAAAATTCTGATGCTCAAAAGAGCCTTCAAGGACTTGAGAAATGATTGAATTCAAAAACGTTACAAAGGCCTATAAGGGCGGCAAAAACGTCCTTAACGGTCTTAATCTTACCATAGAAGACGGCGAGTTCGTTTTCATCGTCGGTGATACCGGAGCCGGTAAAACAACGATGATGAAGCTGCTTCTGTGCGAGGAGAAGGTGGATTCCGGAAGCCTGAAGGTGGCCGGCTTCGATCTTACCCGCCTTCCTTCCTTCCGACTGCCTAAGTACAGACGTAAGCTCGGTGTCGTTTTCCAGGATTTCCGTCTGTTCCCCAATCTTACTGTCGAGCAGAACGTAGCCTTTGCTTTGCGTGTCGTCGGAACGCCTAAAAAGTATATCGCAAGCAAGGTAAAGTATATACTTAAAACCGTACAGCTTGAAAATAAGCACAAGAGCTATCCCTACGAGCTTTCGGGCGGTGAGCAGCAGAGAGTTGCTCTGGCGCGTGCGCTTGTCAACAGCCCCGATATAATAATTGCCGACGAGCCTACGGGAAATATAGACCCCGATATGTCGCGTAATATTATGGATCTTCTGGTGATGGTCAGCAATTTGAACAAGACGGTTATCGTCGTCACCCACGAAAGGGAGCTTGTCAGCCATTACGGAAAGCGCACTATCATTCTCGAAGACGGAAGAGTGCGCGAGCTTTATCCGGAGGTTAAGAAATGAGAGCAAGAAAGAGCTACAGTCCCTTTTACTTCATTGGGCAGGCTTTTAACGGAATATTCCGCAATTTTTCCGTTACACTCGGCGCTATCGTGGTGCTCGTTTGCTGTCTTATGCTAATGGGAAGTTTTTACGCCCTCATTGCCAACATTAATGAGAACCTTGACGATCTTACTCTTATGAACAAGATCGTCATTTTCCTTGAATATGATGCGACAGACGAAGACTGTGAGCGCATAGAAAAGGAGATCAAAGGCCTCAGAGAGCTTGGAAACCTTAAGGTCACCTTCGTTTCAAAGGAGCAGGGACTTGAAGATATGAAGACGGATGATCCCGAGAACGCACATCTCTACGACAGTATTCCCGCAGAGGACAATCCGCTTGCGGACAGCTTTATAATCGAATATGACGATTCATCAAAAGTGCAGCGTATCGAATACAATCTCCGCCAGATAGACGGAGTTCGTAAAGTCAATTCCCATTCGGACGTTGCAATAAAAGTTAACTCGTTTAAAAACGGAATTACCGTTGTGTTTATGTTCTTCTTTATCGTGCTGTTTGCCGTCGGTATTTTCGTTATCATCAACACCGTAAACATGACAGTTTTCTCCAGAAGAGACGAAATATACGTTATGCGCTTTGTCGGTGCCTCGAGGTGGTTTATCGCTTTGCCGTTCATCCTCGAAGGTATGATCATGGGCGCATTTGCGGCAGGTGTTTCCTTCTTTGCAATGAAGGGACTTGCCGGTTACGTTGTCAACAGTGTTGTAGCGGGACTTGATATGGTCACCGTGCTTCCTTTCGAGGCATATTCCGATGTGATCCTGTACGGATTCCTTGCAATCGGCATCATTTCCGGAATAATCGGAAGCACCGTTTCCATTCGCAGACCAATGGATGCCTGACACGGAGGTCTTATGAAACATTGCTTTAAACGTGTGCGCAGGGCGGCGGTGATCATCGTTATTGCCGTTAGCGTACTTTTGCCGACATCCGGTGTATTCGCTTACAGTTCAAACGATTACAGTGACGCGACCACGCAGGCGTACGAGGCGGAGCTTGAAAGGCTCAGACGTGAGCAGACGGAGCTGGAAAACACGCTTGCCGAGATAAGGAATAATCAAAGCAACGCAAGTGAATACGGTGAGCTGCTTACAAAACAGTTGCAAAGTACAAGTGATAAAATTGAGGTAGCCACGGAGTATATCGAGGTTCTTGAGCAGGGAATATCGGACAAAAAAGCCGAGATAGCCCATGAGGAAGAGAATATCTCACGTACATATTCCAGCATTCTTCAAAGAATGCGCATTACATATGAGCAGGATGACGAGTCCCTTTTGGAGATACTTTTGAATTCCGATGGGATAACCGATCTTCTTTCCCGTGTTGAGCGGTTAAGCAGTCTTCTTGATTACGATAACCGCCTGAAGAGCAATTATGAGGCCGCAAAGCAGTATCTCGAAAAAGCAAAGGCAGATCTTGACAGCAAGCTTGAAACGCAGATAGCGCTTGAAGCAGAGCTCGCTGAGGATATCGCTGAGCTTGAGGTGCTTATAAAGGAGAACGACTCATATATCCAAACGCTTGAGAATAATGAGAAGTATGCGTATGAGGAGCACGTGCGCCGCGAGAAAGAAAAAGAGTTGCTTGCAAAGGAGCTTGACGAGTACATTGCCGAGCAGCTTCGTAAGTCTGAAGCGGAGTACGTGGGCGGTCAGTTCGGTTGGCCCCTTAACGGAGCTACCAACTACGTTGTTACCTGCCGCCACGGCTGGAGAACATATCAGATATACGGATACTGGACCACGGATTACCACAACGGAATAGATCTTCGTTGTTATACGGGTACGGAGGTGTACGCATCAAATGCCGGAACCGTTATCATAGCAACCTACCACGCCTCCTACGGCTACTACGTTCTTATCGACCACGGCGGCGGATATTCAACGCTTTATGCACACAATTCCAAGCTGCTTGTAACTCCCGGTCAGCGCGTGGAAAGAGGAGAAGTGATATCTCTTTCGGGCAGCACCGGATACTCTTCCGGTCCGCATCTCCATTTCGAGATACGCGTAAACAACGAGAGAGTCGATCCCCTTTCGGGCAATCTGCTCTCAACCCCGAGAAATATGCAGATAATTGAGTAAATCAGTATTTTTTGGCATATGATAAAAGGAAATGCTTCTTGGCTAAAGAAGCGTATTAAGGCTTATTATTATGAAAAAGATTACAGCTTTTATTATGGCGCTCGTTATGTGTGTCCTCACAGCAGTCATTACGTTTCAGGTAACGATGATATCCACTGACAGATATGTTGGGGATAGCAGTGTGAGCGATGCACCCGCATCCTCAAGATCAGACCTTGACGAGTATATTGACGGGACCTATATTACAAAGGATCTGCTTGATAAGCTTAAAGAGGTCGCAAAGGTATATGACCTTTACTACGTAGACCCCATAGATCCCGATTATTTTACCGAATATATTATGGCGGGATTCATTGCCGGTGCCAAGGATCAGTTCGGACAGTATATGAATGCCGAGGATTTTGCCGACAGTATGAGCGATATGAACGGCGAGTATTACGGTATCGGTGTCTCAGTTCTTTACAGCAGTACGTATAACGGCATCGAGGTCATAACCGTATTTCCCGACAGTCCCGCAATGGAAGCAGGTGTACTTCCCGGCGATCTTATAATGTCTGTTGACGGTATTTCCGTTGCCGAGCTCGGCTATATGGAAGCTGTCAACCGTATGAGAGGTCCCGAGGGCACTCTTGCGAACTTTACAGTATACCGCGGACCCAATTATTCCGAGGAGGTCAGCTTCTCTATTGCCAGACGCAAGGTGACCGAGGTCACTGTAAGCTGGGAAATGTACAGTATGGCGAAGGATATTGCGGTAGTTAAGATCTACAGCTTTGATAATAAAACTCCCGATCAGTTCTTCACCGCTATCAACAGTGCATTGAGCGCAGGCGCAAAGGGCTTTGTGTTTGACGTTCGCTCCAATCCCGGAGGCGCGCTTAATTCCGTGTGCGATATTCTCGATTTTCTTCTCCCGAAGGGTCCGATCATCCGCATAGATTATAAGGGCGAGTCAAGAGATACGTCCATTGACTCGGATGCCGATTATTTCAACTATCCCTCTGTTGTTCTTTGTAATCAGTACACCGCAAGCGCCGGCGAGCTTTTCTCCTCCGCTATGCAGGACTACGGCATCGCAAAGCTTGTGGGAGTTACTACCTACGGCAAGGGAACGATGCAGACTATGCTTACGCTTTCCGACGGAAGCGGTATTTCCGTAACTTGTGCATACTATCTTCCCCCCAAGTCTCCCAATTATCACGGTGTCGGTGTTGTTCCGGATGTGGTAGTTGAGATGCCCGAGGAATTTGCAAGCACTAATCTTGATAAGCTGACCGATGAACAGGACGTTCAGCTTCAGGCAGCAGCAGCCACTCTGCTTGAAACTATGAACGGATCGAACAAGGTTGACGGAACATTAACCTGATATACCTTTTCAAATATAAACAAATCACAATCGCCTTCGGGCGGGTAAGGAGCAAATAAAATGGCGGCAAAACAGTTATTTAATACCGAAGCGGGTCTCCGCGCTCTCAAGGAAGAGCTTGATTATTTAAAGAATACAAAACGTAACGAGGTAAAGGAGAACCTTGCCATTGCACGTTCATTCGGAGACCTTTCCGAGAACTCCGAGTACGATGAAGCTAAAAACGAGCAGTCCAAGGTAGAAAGCAGAATAAGCGAGCTTGAGGAGATCATTCTTCACACTGTAGTTGTTGAGGAATCCGCGCTCGACCATTCCACAGTACACCTCGGTTCCACCGTTCTTCTCCGCGAGATTGCAACCGGCAAGGAGAAGAAGTATGCTATCGTCGGAAGCAACGAGGCAAATCCCATAGAGGGCAGAATTTCCGACCGTTCTCCCATCGGCTCTGCCATCCTCGGTAAAAAGGCGGGCGATGAGGTTTTGGTAGCCGCTCCCAAGGGCGATAAAAAGTACGTTATAGTTGAAGTTACAAGAACCGTAAAGGAATAAGGACATTTTGCTATGCAGGACGAAAGAAACGTAAACGCCGCAAGTGCGGCCGAAGAAGCTGCCCGCAGCACAAGCGAGCGCGCAGTAAGAAGAGAAAAGCTTGCCGCTCTCCAGCAGGCGGGCAAGGATCCCTTTGAAATAACCAAGTACGACGTTACCCACCACAGCGCTGACATAAAGAATAATTATGCGGGGCTTGAGGGTAAGGAGGTATCAGTTGCCGGACGTATGCTTTCAAAGCGTATTATGGGTAAGGCATCCTTCTGCAACGTGCAGGACCTCAAGGGAAATATTCAGGTCTACGTTGCACGCGATTCTATCGGAGAAGAGAACTACGCAGGATTCAAGAAGTTTGACGTGGGCGATATCGTTGGTATCGTAGGCACAGTTTTCACCACCAAGACCGGAGAGATAAGCATCCACGCTACCTCAGTAACGCTGCTGTCTAAGAGCCTTCAGATGCTTCCCGAGAAATATCACGGTCTTACCAATACAGACCTCAGATACCGCCAGAGATATGTTGACCTTATCGTAAATCCCGAGGCGCGCGACGTGTTTATTAAGCGTTCCCGTATCATCCGCGAGATCAGAAACTTCCTTGATTCACGCGGATTTATGGAGGTTGAGACTCCCATGCTCGTTTCAAACGCGGGCGGTGCGGCAGCAAGACCTTTCGAGACTCATTTCAACGCTCTTGACGAGGATTTCAAGCTTCGTATTTCTCTCGAGCTTTATCTCAAGCGCCTTATAGTCGGCGGCCTTGAGAGAGTTTACGAGATAGGCAGAGTTTTCCGTAACGAGGGACTCGACACCCGTCACAACCCCGAGTTCACCCTTATGGAGCTTTATCAGGCGTATACTGATTATCACGGTATGATGGACCTTACCGAGGATATGTACCGCTACGTTGCTGAGGCGGTGCTGGGTACCACCAAGATCAGCTACAACGGCGTTGAGATGGATCTCGGAAAGCCTTTTGAGCGTATCACAATGGTCGATGCCGTTAAGAAGTACGCAGGCGTTGACTTTGATGCGATAAACACCATAGAGGAAGCACGTGCAATCGCAAAGGAAAAGGGTGTAGAGTACGAGGATAGACACAAGAAGGGCGATATACTTAATTTGTTCTTCGAGACATTTGCAGAGGAGCATATGATCCAGCCTACTTTCGTAATGGATCATCCCGTTGAGATATCTCCTCTTACCAAGCGTAAGCCTGATAAGCCGGAGTACGTTGAGCGCTTCGAGTTCTTTATGAACGGTTGGGAGATGGCAAACGCATACTCCGAGCTTAACGATCCCATCGACCAGCGCGCACGTTTTGCCGCACAGGAGGAACAGTTCGCTGCCGGTGACGAGGAAGCTAATCACACCGACGAGGACTTTCTCAATGCACTCGAGATT
>JAZQJQ010000107.1:0-11915 GCA_045541735.1 Eubacteriales bacterium | reverse complement strand
CTACACTCAGCTTTACGGCGTAGAGCAGGAGCAGAACGGTATTTACACCTACAGCAGAGAGCCCAAGATTGACGTAAGCATCATCAAAGAGATCAACACCCGCAAGGCGGCGATCGAGGACTGATAATGAAGAATATTATCAGATTCGGCGCCTTACTGCTTGCACTTATTACTCTTCTCTGTGCCGCCTCCTGCGGCGGCACGGAGAAGCCTCCCGTTTCCGATCAGATAACCACGGAAGCACCCGCAACGACCGAGCCTTCAGTGCCCGCCGAGCTTGTTATAGGAGATAACGGCAAGTCGGAGTATACCATCATTTATGCCGCGGACGAAGAATACGGCTACGATACCGCATTCTATCTCCACCGCTTTTTCCGCGAAAAACTGAAGCTATCAATCGATTACGTAAAGGACAGCGAAAGACCTGTCGAAACTGCCGAAGCATTCGAAATAGTTGTGGGCAAGACAGACCGCGAGACATCGAAAAGTTTTCGAAAAAAGATCAAAACGGGCGAGTTCTATATCGGTATTGAGGGTAATTCGCTCTACATCGTCGGCAGAGACGAGGAGGAGACCCGTGCCGCAGTTGAGTACTTTATAGAAAATCTTGCAGGCACATCCGAAGGCGTTTGTAAAGTTCCCTATTCCCTTGCGTTTGATTCCGGCGAGGAGCTTACTCCCGTGCTTGAATGGGAAAAAAGCAAGCTGCTTTTGAGTGCAGGCGGATACGCACGTATGACTACGCTGAAAAACGGCGAGCTTGCCGTTGGTTATTCAAACGGCGGTATCAAATTTGCGACCAGTGCAGATGACGGAAAAACGTGGAAGAACACCGTTACCGTAACAAAAGCGGCAAAAACTCCACTCGGAGACACGCTTAGCTTTGCAAACGCAAACGTTATTCAGTACGGCGACGGCGATATTATGGTAGCCTACCGCGCCCACAGTCCCACAAATTCCAAAAAAAACTTTTACACCTCCATCCGATACCAGATAAGCAAGGACGGCGGCAAAACGTTCGGCGAGCCGGTCATCGTTGTTGAATATCAACGCAACGATACCGATTTCAAAGGCTTCTGGGAGCCGCATATGGTCATCCTGCCAGACGGCAGACTTGCTATGTACTATGCAAACGACTGCATAGGTCCGCAGAATGCAGATTACCCCTACGTTCCATCCGGCGCATATCAGCACATTATGGTACACGTTTTCGATTATGAAACGGAAACCTTTGACAAGGGCGCAATTGCCTCCAACGGTGTCAGCCACAAGAGCCGCGACGGTATGCCCGTTGTGTGCAAGCTGAGCGACGGCGGAATGGCAATGGTAATAGAAGCAAACTGTGACAAAAATTACAAATTTATCATCCAAATGATGTTTTCCGAAGACGGAATCAAGTGGAGCGATCCCGTAACGGTAATAAGCCCAACGAAAAAAGACCATTACGCCGGTGCACCTTACGTAACGCTTTTGCCGGACGGCAGACTTGCCGTAAGCTGTCAGGCAACACAGTACAGCGGAGCTACGATGTCAAGCGATGCAGTACAAAACAGCCAGATGAACGTTTATATCTCAAAAGAGCCGATAACCCTTAAAAACTGCAAGGAAATAAATGAAAGTAGCTTCGTCAAGGTAATGGAAAACCCGCTGTCAATGGGCGTTGAAACACGTTCCGTATGGCCTGCTATGCACGTGCATAACGGCTGGCTGATATGCTCAGCTGACGTGGGAAGCAACCTCTCCGGCGGAGTAAGCGGCATCTACGTGCGCCGCGCACCCATCGACTCTATTAAATAAGGAGACGTTATGCTTACTTGGGAAAAGGAACAAATCAAAATAGATAACGGGGGTTACGGCAGACTTACAACGCTGAAAAACGGCAGACTGCTTGCCGCATACGACTCTGCAAACGCACTCTGCCTTGCAGAGAGCGCAGATGGCGGTCTTACCTGGAATCACCTCGGCAAAAAGACCGAGGTTCAGTTCGGACCTCTCGGCGATAAGCTATGCATTGCCAATGCAAACGTTATCGAATATGCGGAAAACTGTTTGATGATAGCATACCGCGCACACAGCTTTAATACCGCAGAAAGATTCTACACATCTATCCGCTATCAGCTAAGCGAGGACGGCGGCAAGGCCTTTGGCGAGCCTATCATCCTATGCGAGCTTCAGCGGGAGGATAACAGCTTCAGCGGCTTTTGGGAGCCTCATATGGTCTTTTTGCCGGACGGCAGAATGGCTGTTTATTACGCAAACGACTGCGTAGGTTCCGCAGATGCGGATTTCCCCTACGTACCGAGCCTTAAAAGTCAGTATATTATGGTTCACGTCTTTGATTTTGAGACTAAGCTGTTTGGCAAACCTATCGTAGCGTGCGACGGTGTAAAGCATAAGAGCCGCGACGGAATGCCGGTAGTGTGCCCTATGCATGGCGGCGGCATGGCTATGGTAATTGAAGCGAACTGGGATAAGAACTACCGCTTCATCACTCAGATGCTGTTTTCCGAGGACGGAATCAAGTGGAGCGAACCCGTGACAGTGTTTAGACCCACTCAACACGGACTATACGCAGGAGCGCCTTACGTTACCCTGCTTCCCGACGGCAGGCTTGCCGTAAGCTGTCAAGCAAACGAAAACAGCGGATCTGTTACCGGAAAAAACGCCGTTTTCAACAGCACGATGAACGTAATCATCTCCAAAAAACCCATAACTCTTGAAAACTGCAAGGATATCACCGAGGCGGATTTCTGTCATGTATCGGAATTTCCGCTCCATATGGGCAAAGAGAGCTTTGCGATCTGGCCCGCTATGTGGGTACACGGGGATATGCTGCTTGCCTGCGCTCAATGCGGCAATAACGACGGCACGCGCTACGGACTTTATCTGCGCCGCGCGCCTGTTTCCACCATCTGAATATACGTAAAACGGCGGGATCGCCCCGCCCTACCGTCAGGCTTATGGTTTTTTGTAGGGCAGGGGTTTGCTCCTGCCGTTTACTGTTTGCTGTTACTACCTAACTGATCTTTCTTTATCTTTATGAGGTAATTCGAATGAAACTTGAATCTATCTTTCAAAACGGAATGGTATTCCAAAGAAACAAGCCGATACGGATCTTCGGCACCGGCGAAGGCATTTGCAAAGCCGATATGTGCGGTGTGCGTGCCGTCTCCGAAAGGACCGCATACGGTTGGCTCGTTACCCTCCCCCCGCTTGAAGCGGGCGGTCCGTACAGTATCAGCCTTGATCTTAACGGCGAAAAATACACGCTTACGGACGTATACGTAGGCGAGGTATTTATCGCATCCGGCCAGTCCAATATGGAGATGCCCCTATTCCGTACTAAAAACGGTTTTGACGAAGCAAAGCACGCAGGCGACAGCCTTATACGCTTTTTTAACGTACCCAAGCGCCAAAAAGAGGGCCTTATCTGCTGGAACCGCCACTTTGAACCTGTATTAAATAAGGATACCGAGTGGCAGACCTGCACGGAGGAAAGCGCACTGCACTTTTCCGCAATAGGATATTACTTTGCAAAGGAGCTGCGCAGAGAGCTTGACGTTCCCGTGGGAATTATAAGCTGCAACTGGGGCGGCAGAGTTATCCGCACTTTTATTCCTTACGAAGACTGCGAAAACGAGCCGGCAATGGCAAATGAGGTAGAAGCATACAAAAAAGCACTTGCCGCTATGCCCGATGAGGAGTACGAAAAGGCATTTGACAAGTTCATTAAAGATATGGAGATACAGTGCCGCTCCACCGACGATACCTTTGAAAACACCAGGCTGTACGGAAACAAATTTGCCACAGCGCACGATATTACGGTTGCAAAATATGCAAAGCCCATACCGTACGGTAAGTACTCCCCCGACAGACCGGGCGGACTTTGGGCCACGATGGTCAGCCGTATCTGCCCCTTCTCCGTAAAGGGAGTTCTGTGGTATCAGGGAGAATCGGACAGCCGTACCTCCAATTATTTTGAAAAATACCGCGCTATGCTTAACGCATGGCGACGCGAATTTCTTGACCCAGAGCTTCCTTTCCTTGCCGTGGAGCTCGCCCCCTTCCGCCGCGACGGGACCTATGAGGAGCAGACGGTAAACATTCTCGGTTTCCACACACTGCGTGAAGTACAGCAAAGATGTGCAGATGAGCTGGAAAACAGCTATCTTGCCGCACTTATCGACTGCGGAGACGAGTTTGACATTCACCCCGAGGATAAGAAGACCCCCGCACACCGCTTGTGGCTGCTTGCGGCAAAATACCTATACGGTATTGACGTAACTGCAGATGCGCCGAGATATGAAAGCCACCGTTTTCTTGATGACACGGCGGCGATCGTCAAGGTTAAGAATGCAAAAAAGCTGTTTGCCTCCGGAATACGCAACTTCTGGATGGCAGGCGAGGATGCTGTGTTCTACCCCTGCCGCGCGGTCCTTGCCGGGGATACGGAAATACGCATAAGAGCGCCTCGCGTTAAGGAACCAAGGTACATTCGCTATGCATTTTTACCTTATCCGGAGCAGGAGTGTATAGCAAATGAGGCGGGACTGCCCCTTATGCCCTTCCGCACCGACAGCTTTACAAGCGTAACTTTGGTGCGCGACATAACTGAACCACGGGTTGATTGACAAAGAGAGAATAGTGTGCTAAACTGGCATTGACCGGCGGAGCGTACGACCGCAAGTCAAATTTTAATGAAAGGAGGCAGAAAAATGACAGAGAAAATATACGGATGCTTTTATCTTGCCTCACAGGTGACCCTTTCCCGTTGACTCAAACAGCCGAATGAGTCGCGGAAAGCCCTATGCAAAGGCTGATAAGCCTCCCGAATTTTCGGGGAGCATCCGCAGTTTGCGGATGCTCCCTTTTCTTTACAAAAAAGGATTCTAACCCAAATCCTTTTACATAGAAGAAAAGGAGAAAGAATGTTAGACATAGTGGCGTTCGGCAAAAGGCTTGCAGAGCTTAGGCGAAAAGCGAACCTGACACAGCGCGATATCGCCGAAATATGCAATGTTTCCGCTCAGGCCGTGTCAAAATGGGAGAGAGGCTGCTGCTGCCCCGACCTTCTCATACTTGACGAGGTTGCCTCGGCACTTGGAGTGGAGGTAAAAGACCTGTTTGTTTTTCTGTAAGCCGCCGCAGACCTGTAAGTTACTCAGCAGGAATGAAATTTGAAGCTCCCCGATGACCGTACATCATCGGGGAGCTTTTGTATTTAATTATCCGCTTCGACCGTTTCAGGCGCTGCCACGAGTACGCAGACCTCGTGGCTGCGAAGCTCGTCAGCCTTTGTAACAGTAATACTGAGATTTCCGTAATTAAAAGAGTAGCCTTCCTCGGGGATCGTTCCGCACTGCTCGGTGACCCAGCCGTTAACGGTAGAAGACGAGATCTCCTCGTCATTCTCCAATTCAAAGTAATCGAAAAATTCATCAATGGAGGTTGCGGTAAGCACCTTAAAGCGGTTATCGCCCAGCTTTTCAATATTTGTTACCGCCTCGTCCTGCTCGTCCCATATTTCGCCTACGATCTCTTCAAGGATATCCTCCATAGTAACGAGACCGGCGGTGGCACCGTATTCATCCACAACGATAACTATATGGTCGTGTTTTTCCTGCATCTCCTTGAAAAGCAGATCGAGATGCACGGTCTCAGGCACGTACGTAGGTTTGAAGATAGCATCCTCAAGCTTTACCGGACCGTTTGCGCGCTTGAGAAGATAATCTCTGACGTGCAAAACGCCCACTACGTTGTCGACCGTCTCGCGATATACGGGTATACGGGAATAGCCGCAATTTTCGATAAACTCCAAAAGCTCGTCTTCCGCAATATCCTCGGGAATCATTTCAATGGAATTACGCGGGGTCATAACGTCCACGGCATTTTGCCTATCAAGCTTGAACACGTTTTTGATGTACTCGATTCCGTCCTGATTAAGGGTACCTTCTTCCGCGCCCGCATCAAGCATCAACACTATATCTTCCTCGGAAACAGATTCCTCATTAGCGTGAGGATCGATGCCGAAGAGACGGAGCACTCCGTTTGTGGACACGGTCAAAAACCAGATAATGGGTTTAAGAATGGCAGCAAGCACGCTGATGAAGCCGCATACCTTATCGGCAAACTTCTCATGATTGCGCATAGCTATACGCTTGGGAACAAGCTCGCCGAGCACAAGAGTAAAATATGAAAGAATGAGAGTGATAAGTACAACGCTCACGCTGTCTATCATTTCCACGTGTGCAGGAGCAACGTCAAAAGTCTTGACTGCAAAGGCCGTAAGTCTCTCGGCAAAATTATCCGCCGCAAAAGCAGAGCCGAGAAAGCCGGCAAGAGTTATACCAACCTGGATAGTAGAAAGAAATCCGGTAGGCTCTTCTATCATTTTCAACATTTTTACCGCTTTTTTATCGCCGTCCTCGGCGCGTGCGCGCACCTTGTTGGCGTTAAGTGAAATAACGGCTATCTCCGTTGCGGCAAAAAAAGCGTTAAGTAAAATAAGTATAAGCTGCAATAACAGCTGTTGTGCGATATCGGGCATAATATCCTCCTAATAAATATGTCTTTCGGTTTTCACGTTTTTTATCAGCGACGGAATCTAAACCGTCTGAAAAAAACATGCCTGCAGGCATATTCGGGAGAATCCGCTCTAACATCGGCAAGGCGATACCTGACGTATGCCCAGCACCTCATCTGCTTGATACTTCGGGGAATACTGTCCATTAAAAAACCAACTCCTTTTGTTATATAATACATACAATATCCCATTGTATATTGTTAATATTCTATCAAATGTTTTTGCACTTGTCAAGCAAAATACAAATTACCTCTTACCCCTTTTTTATTACCTGTCGGCAAAAAGGTATTTACTTTTTGCGCCGAGTTGATTAAACTATAATCAAGAAACTGAAAGGAGGGCACGTATGAAGCTGAGAACGGAATTCGTTTCCGAAAGCGAAGAGGAAGAGATAGTTCTGCGCTTAAAGCAACGAAGCGAGCGAGCTGACGGCATCTATGCAAAAATATCCGAAATGCTCAACGACAAAAGGCTGTGCCTTACCTTAAACGGAACGGAGCATTTTATAGCGCAGAGCGAGATACTGTTTTTTGAGACGGATGAAAACCGCATCGCCGCACATACCGCAAGCGGAATGTACTACACGCACAAAAAACTCTACGAACTTGAAAGAATGCTCCCTGCCACTTTTATACGCGTTTCGAAATCCTGCATATTGAACGTTTCGCGCATAGCCTACGTAAACCGCAATCTGACGGGCGCAAGCGAGGTGGGATTTGAAAACACGCAAAAAAAGGTGTTCGTGTCCCGGATCTATTTTAAGATACTTAAAGAAAGACTGAAGGAAATGAGGTAATAAAATGAAAAGACTGAGTGCAAGCAAGCTTTTTTGGGGAATCATACTGATCCTCGCGGCAGTTCTTATCGTGCTTGATGCCATAGGCGCGGAAATGGGATTTTTAAACGGCATACCGATATTCAGAACAATTATCGTTCTGCTTTTTGTCTGCGTTGCCGCTGAGGAGCTTTTAAAGCGCGATTTCGGGGGGGTGTTCTTTCCTCTTGCCATCGCCTTTATGATATATGAAGCACAGATAGCAAAATGGCTTTCTCTTGACAGCGAAAACATAATATCGAACTGGCTTGTTCTGCTCGTTGCACTTCTGCTTACCGTCGGCTTTTCCCTGCTGTTCGGCAAGAGGACCTTTACCTTTACCTACAACGGCGGTAAGGAAAAGCACAAGGTCGCGGGCAGCTACGTAACAAATATCGACTGCTCGGCATTTGACCAAATGAACGTAAATAACGAGCTCGGCTCCTGCGAGGTGCACTTTTCAAACGTGGAAAGCTACACGGGAAACGGCGTGCTGACCGTAAATAACGAGCTTGGCTCGATGAAGATATACGTACCCGCCGAATGGACGGTCACAAACCGCATAACGAACGAGCTCGGCTCCGTGCAAATAAAGGGCGAATCCATAAGCGGCGGCAAATCGCTTATCATCGACGGTACGAACGAGCTTGGATCACTTCAAATAATTTACGTTCAATAAAAAGGAACTTTTTTCCTCTTTTTTCCGTCAAATAAAGAAAAAGGAGGCGGCAACGATGAAATTTTTTACCAAGCTTCTGCTAATTGCACTTATAGGTGCGTTTATTATGGGCCTTGTTTCCTGCACGGATAATACCGAAGCGGAAAACACCACCGAAGTTACCGAAAGCACCGCCGAGCCGACCCCCGGCACGGTATACTATCCCCCCGGTCAAGAGCCCGTTGAAAGACCGCACCCCAAAGGCAACGAATGAAATAACGTAAAAACAGCGCGGACTGCTTGCAGTCCGCGCTGTTTTTGTTTCATTATTTCTTTAATCTCTTATCGCACTTGACCGTCAGCTTGGTTCCTACCGTCTGGAATAGCTGAACGAGCAGGATAAGAAGAATTACAGCGATCAGCATTATAAGAGTTTTATATCTGTAATAGCCGTAGTTTATGGCGATGCTTCCGAGTCCGCCGCCGCCTATGATACCGCTCATTGCGGAATAACCGAGAATGGTAGTAACGGCAATAGTCGCGTTTGAAATAAGCGAGGGAACACACTCGGGTATCATTACCTTGATGATGATCTGCATCGGAGATGCACCCATGCTCTGCGCAGCTTCGATAATATTGGGGTTAAGCTCACGGAGCGAGCTTTCCACAAGGCGAGCCACAAAGGGGAAGGCAGCAATGGTAAGCGGCACGATAAGTGCCACTGTACCTACCGTAGTTCCCACGATAAGGCGGGAGATCGGGAAAACAAGTATCATCAATATGAGGAAAGGAATTGAACGCAACAGATTGATGACCACGCCAAGTGTCTGCATCACAAACGCGGGCAGGGGCAGAACGCCGTTTTTTTCGCCTGCTACGAGCAAAACGCCGAGAGGCATACCGATAATGACCGCAAGAAGTGTTGACACCACGGTAACGTAAAACGTCTCCCACAATGCCATCGGGAACTCGGAGATAAAGATCTCCCAAGCCTCGCGAAGTGCCTCGGATGAGAAGATATCATTCCACATCTGCCGTCACCTCCTCGGTTATAACGTCGCCCACTCTTTCAAGATAATCTACAGCGCGGGCAAGCTCGGTACTGCCGCCGGGAATGCCGAGAAGCATATTTCCGAACACCTTATCGCCTATCGTACGGGTAGACGCGGAAAGGATATTCGGGGTAATATTGATATCAAGCGCCATTTTGGTAATAAGAGGGGCGCTTGCAGCCTCCGAACCGTGGAACACAACGCGAAGCAGCTTTTCACCGTTTTTCGGAGCAGCAATAATGGCATCCGCTCCGTCCGGGAACACAAGACGCTTTGCCGCCTTGCTCTTCGGGGTGGAAAACACGGTTGCAACGTCGCCTTCCTCAACAACAACACCGTTATCGAGTATTGCAACGTGGTTGCATATCTCTTCAACAACGCTCATCTGATGTGTGATTATAATAACCGTAATGCCCATCTTGCGGTTTATATCGCGGATAAGCTCCAAAATGGAATGGGTGGTCTTGGGGTCAAGCGCGCTCGTTGCCTCGTCACACAGCAGGACCTTAGGTTCCGTTGCGAGTGCGCGTGCAATAGCTATCCTCTGCTGCTGGCCGCCCGAAAGCTGGGCAGGGTAAGCCTCTGCCTTATCGGGCAGACCTACTGTGTGAAGCAGCTCAAGCGCACGCTTTTTTGCTTCCGCTTTTTTCACTCCCGCAAGCTCCAGCGGGAACATGATATTCTTGAGGCAAGTACGCTGCATAAGCAGATTAAAGCCTTGGAATATCATTGTTACGTTTCGGCGCACGCTTCGAAGATCCTTTTCGGAAAGCGCGCCTATATCAACGCCGTCGATAAGCACCTTACCCTCGGTAGGACGCTCCAGCATATTGATACAGCGCACAAGGGTACTTTTACCCGCACCGCTCATGCCTATTATGCCGTAGATATCGCCGTCGTTTACGGTAAGCGAAACGTTTTTAAGAGCTTCAAAGGAGCCGTCGGCTCCTTTGAAAGACTTTGTAAGATTTTTGATCTCTATCATTTGGTCTTGATGGCATCAAGCGTGGTCTGCTTGCCGCCGTAGATACCGAGGGGTTCTACGTGGATAGCACCTGCAGAAACGAGCTTGGTGCCGTTTTCCTTGTTGAAGTCCTCAAGATAAGGGAGATGCTGGAAGTAGTTAGCATCGATCTCGCCGTCGTTTACAACGTTGTTGGGGATAACGTAATCGGAAAACTCCTTGATCTCAAGGGTAATACCCTTCTCGGCAAGTATCTCCTTTGCGACCGCAAGGATCTCTGCGTGAGGAGCGGGAGAAGCAGCTACGCTGATCTTTGTTCCGTTAAGCGCCGTGTAATCTACGGTATCGTCAAAGCCTGTACCGGGGTTTTCAACAACGGAAACGACCGCTCCGCCATACTTTTCGGTAATGAAATCTGCAACCTTCTTAGAAGAAAGAGCGGCAACGAGAGCCTTGATCTTAGGACTGTTCTCGTTTCCTTCCTTTACGGCAACAATGTTGGAGTAAGCGGAAGCGGCACCCTCGGACGCAAGAGACTTTTCAACGGGGTTGATACCTGCGGCGATAGCGTAGTTGGAATTGATAACAGCGTAATCAACGTCTTGAAGCACGCGGGGAAGCTGAGCAGCCTCAGTCTCCTTAAAGGTGATGTTATAGGGGTTTTCAACAATATCGCGGATGGTAGCGGCAATACCGGCACCCTCTTTGAGCTTGATTATACCGTTAGCCTCAAGCAGAAGAAGTGCACGTGCCTCATTGGTGGTATCGTTGGGGATCGCAATGGTAATGCCTTTATTTCCGCAAGCGGAAAGGGTAAGTACTGCGGCAAAAACGAACAGAGCCGCAAGGAAAAGGGAGACAAGCTTTTTCATTTCGGTTCTCCTTATATTAAGAATTTTAAATAGCTTAGATTCTTGCAACACCGGTCTTGCGGGCGGTATCCATAACAGCCTCGGCAACTACCTTTGCAACTCTCTTATCAAGCGCGGTGGGGATGATGTTCTCTTCGTTCAGCTCCTCCTCGGAAATAAGAGAAGCGAGAGCGTAAGAGGTAGCAACCTTCATTTCCTCATTGATGCAGCTTGCGCGGCAGTCAAGCGCACCGCGGAAGATGCCGGGGAATGCAAGCACGTTGTTTATCTGGTTCGGGAAGTCGCTTCTTCCGGTACCTACAACACGTGCTCCCGCCTTCTTTGCAAGATCGGGCATGATCTCGGGAACGGGGTTTGCCATAGGGAATACGATGGCATCGTCTGCCATGCTCTTTACCATATCCTCGGAAACGATTCCAGGAGCGGAAACTCCGATAAATACGTCAGCACCCTTCATAGCATCTGCAAGAGTACCGCGAAGCATACCACGGTTGGTTATCTTAGCCATCTCAGCCTGTGCGGGATTCATCTCTTCAACACCCTCGCAGAGAATGCCGAAGCGGTCGCACATAACGATGTTCTTGAAGCCTACGTTGAGAAGGTGCTTTGCAATAGCGATACCTGCGGAGCCTGCGCCGCTCATTGCTATCTTAACGTCACCGATCTTCTTGCCCACTACCTTAACTGCATTAAGCAGAGCGGCAGCGACAACGATAGCAGTACCGTGCTGGTCATCGTGGAATATCGGAATATCGCACTCCTCCTTGAGTCTGCGCTCGATCTCAAAGCAACGGGGAGCGCTGATATCCTCAAGATTAATGCCTCCGAAGCTTCCGGAAATAAGAGAAACAGTGCGTACGATCTCGTCTACGTCCTTGGACTTAACGCAGATGGGGAATGCGTCAACGTCTGCAAAAGCCTTGAAGAGCGCGCACTTACCCTCCATAACGGGCATACCTGCCTCAGGTCCTA